>CAYFHL010000054.1:0-8349 GCA_964342955.1 uncultured bacterium | reverse complement strand
TTTTCAGATCTTAAGCTCTTTTTATATTTTAATTCAATTTCCAATTTGACTCTTTCATCAATTAACTGATTAAAGGTCTCTTTATATGATTTTTTTAATTTCTTTTCATAGTTTGCTAGAACTTCTAAATATTTGACTCTATATATTGTTTCATTCCAATTATTTGATAATAAGATAGTTTCTAGTACTGATGGTCTACCATTTATATAAAGATATTTTAGGCGTTGCGTTATTTGATTTTTTAATGTGTTTAATTTTGTTTCCATTTGAAAAATTTCATTTTCAGTATTCAGAATTATACTTGCAATATATTTTTCTTCTTTATTAATTGATCTAATTAGTTTCTCTGTTAGAGATATTTTGTTTTCTAAATCAATTAATATTTCTGTATTTGAAATTGCTTGTTTTGTTTTCCTTATTATTTCATCTTCTACGCTTTGTATTTCTTTTTTAAGTTTTTTTAATTTTTGGCTCTCATCATTTATTTTTTCTTGAATTTCTAATGAGGTTTCTTGAGGGAAACTATATTGTAATAGAAAAAATGATAAAAGGAGTAGGCTTTTATTAAAAAATGTTGAATGTATCAATTAGTAAGATGAGATTTATAAATATTAATATTATCAACATCATACTCCATTAAGAATTCTAATATTTCATCGCGCTTCAAAGTTGCGAGTATTTCACTCAATGATTTATGATATGTTTTAAGAAAAAGGAGTGTTTCTTTATTATCTCCCAGAATGTTATTAAGATCCTGTAAATTAGAATAGAAGTCATCTAAGTCAATTGTGGCTTTTTCATAATCAGGATCTTCAGAGTATATTGCATCCATGGATTCAAAAAAATAATATCGCATACCTCTTAAATAAATATTATCCTTTAATTTTTTTGATTTTCTCCATCTATCATTCCAGCCACGATTATGATCAGCAGATTTGCCTAAATATGCTAAATCTTCAGCCATTACAAAAAATGAACTTCCATCTAAATAATTCCATCCATCTAATTCAGTTGCAATGAATAAAAAAGCATAATAATTTAAAAATGATGAGAGGTGATCAAATTCAGTTGAATAATAAAATCTTCGTCCTTTAGAGTATGGGAATTCGACACCTTTAGCATAAAAATATTGATCTGATTTATTTGTAAAAATTGCTTGAGCACTAATGAGAGTTTCTCCATTAGAATTCATAATATTCTCTATAACAAAATGAATTTCAATTTCTAATTCAAAATCATCTACTTCAGGCGAAAATTGTGTATTGACATAATATTTTTCAATATCTTGGGAAAATGAATCAAAAAGATGTCTGTCACCATCATTTATCCTTCTCAAATCGAGTTTTACATTGACATCATTAAATTGCGCTAGAGGATAAGATATAAATAATATCTGTACTATGAAAACAATGAGTTTGAATTTTATTTTTTTCATAATATTAAATATAACACTCCTAATATAAAAAATATTGAGTTTTATTTGTACTTAAATGTTTTTGTTTTCTATGTAAAGTTAATATAAATTTGTTCAATTCTTTAAATTTTCAAAAATTAATTAGGGACAATACTATGACCAATTATCAGATTTGGATAATTAATATTATCTTAATATTAAATTTTATTAATGCAGATATATTAATTGATATAGGTGATGCTACAGCGAATGCAGGTGAAACAGCTGAAGTAGCAATATCAATTGATAACCTAGATGATATCGTTGCAGGTTTTCAATTACAAATTATTGATTCACCTAACTATGGGGGATTTATTGATTTTCAAACAACGGATAGAACTGAGGATTGTTTATTAACATTTAATGAACAACCAGATGGATCAATAATGGCACTTGTTATTGATGTTTCAAATAATAGTTGTGTTGATCAGGGCACTGGACCTGTATTAATTGGTACTTATGAATCTACTAGTATTTATAGTTCAGAGATTGCTATTACTCTTAATGAAGAAAATTCTATTTTAAGTAGTATGAGTGCTGAAATATTAGAATATACTTATAATCCAGGGAATATAATCATTAATGGTGAGGATCCCCCGCCAATATTCCCACCAGAAGATCTCTCAGTTATTGGTGGATACCTTATTATGAATTTGTCTTGGTCGCACCCTAATCCTGAAAATATTTCAGGTTATAATATATTTAGAGATGGCACTTATGTTGGCAATTCCTCATTAACAAATTATACCGATACGGGCTTAGAACAAGAAGTTGAATATTGTTATAGTGTATCAGCATTTAATGATTATGTTGAATCTGAACTATCAGAAGAAGCATGTGATACGACACTAACACAATTTTTTGAGCCTCCACAAAATCTAACAGCCAATGAAGATGGGTTAACAGTATATCTTGACTGGGATTTACCTAATGGAGAACTAGGCGAATGTGAGGATCAATATGGGTATGGATACGTGCCTGATTGTTCTGGTGATGGAGATTGTTGTCCGGAATCATGGATCGGTGATGGTTTTGCTGATTGTGAAGATCAAGCATGGGGTTGTGATTTAACGTGCTATGATAATGATGGTGGTGATTGTGGCTATGCAGGATTGATTAGCAATAATCTTGGAGATAAAACTGGTATTCAACCTTATCAAAATCAAACAAGAGATGTACTTTATTATGAAGTTTTCCGTGATAATATTGCTATAGGAAATACTTTTGAAACTGAATATGTAGATAATGAAGGGTTAGAATATTTAATTGATTATTGTTATAATGTAACTGCTATTTATGATGATCCAGGAACATCGGGTTTTTCTAATACAGCATGTGTTGCCCCACAACTTTCTGCCCCTTTTGGATTGAGTGCTGAAGGGACTGGAAGTTTTATAACTATTGAATGGAATCCGCCACAGGGATCCAATCCAGATAGTTATAATTTATTTAAAGATGGTTTGTTTTTAACATCTACAACAGAAAATAATTATGAAGATTATGAAACAGAGATGGATACGGATTATTGCTATACTGTGACAGCTGTTTTTGATGAAATTGGTGAATCACCTGAATCGAATGAAGATTGTGGTAGTTGGAATATTTACCCACCATCAAATATTACAACAGAAGATGGTGATGGTTTTGTAGATATTTTTTGGGAAGAACCCTCAAATCCATTGCCAAATTTAGTTGGTACCTGGACTTTAGATTATGATTGGTTCTGTGATGGGGTAGATGGCAGTGCTAATTTAGTTTTTTATGAAGATGGCTCTGCTGATTTAGAAGGATACTATGGTGCTTATAATATGCAATGGGTGGCTGAAATTGGTGTGGTTGATTTGCCAGGCAGTTATTGCCCAGAATTAGTTTTTGAATATAATGCATATTTTTATTTTGTTGATTTTAACACTTATTATTATTTTTGGATTGAGGATGAATATGGTGAAGGGCCACAAGATAGTGGTGGTTATTATGGACCCGAACCTTCTTCAGATGGTCATGCTACATTAACATTTGTTAGCTCTGATCGTGAATATATTAACATAGCAGAACATGTTGAAAATATTATTTCTCCTAATCCAATTGATTTATTTGAAAGAAACCAAAATATAGATCATAATAATACTTTTCAGTATTCTTTTCGTTCTTTATTGAATTATGATATTTTTAGGGATAATGAATATTTAACAACCGTTCCAGCTGATACTTTTCATTATCGAGATGAAGATGTAGTAAATATGGTTGAATATTGTTATGTATTGCGCTCTAACTATGATGAAGGTACATCTGAGTTTTCTGATCAAATATGTGAAATTCCAAACCCTGGTCCACCTGCCACAAATCTTATTGCAAATGATTTAGGAGAAGGTGATTTAGGACTAGAATGGACAGCTTCTCTAAGTGAAGATGTATTAGACTATAATATTTATAAGGATGGGGAGCTTCTACATACAACAATAGAAACTAATTATATAGACTCAGATAATGTTGCTGGTATAGAATTTTGTTATGAAGTTTATGCGCGTTACATATCGGGTGAGACTTTTCCTACAAATACTGCTTGTGCAACTTATGTTTTAGAGCCACCAGTAGGTGTATATGCTCAAGGAGATGATGATGCGCAAAATATAACCATTTCGTGGCATGAACCTGGATCTCTTGCCCAGCTAGACTTAGAAATATTTACGGATGCATTTCCAACAGAAACATATTGGGATATCTATGATGTAAATGGAGCGTATATTGATGGAATTGTTCCAGGTGACTTAACTACTTCAGAGACCACTTTTACATGGTCTTTATTAATTCCTCCAGGAGAATACACTTTTAATATCTATGATACATATGGAGATGGAATTTGCTGTATATATGGAGATGGTTATTACAATTTATTAATTAATGGAACTCAAATAGCAACAGGTGGTGATTTTGGCACACAAGAAACTACCGAATTTAATACTAATGGAATGATCTCATCAATTATAGATTACCGTCCTGTTGAATTATTGAATATTAATAAAACTATAGGAAAGGTATATAAAGGTGAAGTAGAAACAATATTTAAGTCAGGTTATACTATACATAATTTGTTTTCTAGAGAAATGCTTAGCTATAGAGTGTATCGAAATGATCTTTTATTAGTTGAGCTAGACACTGATACATTTTCATATGTAGATAATGATTCAGAACATGATATTACATATTGCTATGTAGTAAAAGCTGTATATACTGATGGTGAGTCAATACCGTCTAATGAATCATGTGCAATTTGGATTTTACCTCCTCCAACAGAACTAGATGCATCAGGAACAAATGGTCAGATTGAACTATCATGGCTGGCTGCAGATAGCGATGAATTATTAAACTATTCAATTTATAAAGATTCAACATTACTCATTACAACAACAGATTTATATTTTAATGATTCTGAGACTGTGCCAAGTATAGAATATTGTTATCATGTTGTTGCTAATTATGAGTTAGGTGCTAGTCAAGCTACTGATTTGGAATGTGCAACGTGGGAAATGTTGCCACCAAATGAAATTTTTACAGAAGGCTTAGATGGAGTAGTTCATGTGACTTGGACAGACCCACCTCCTGGTGGTGAACCCGGTATTGGTGATGAATGTATTTATTATGATTATGACTATAATGAAGCTCTTGGATATGTTGATTGTATTGGCCAATGTGTTTCTGAAGTATATTTAAGCTGGCTTGGAGATGGTCTTTGTGATGATGGAAGTTGGGGTGTTTATTTTAATTGTGATGAATGGAACTGGGATGAAGGTGATTGCCAGGGTAGGAATATTCAATATCGTACAAAAGATGATATGAAAATTAAAGAACTATTAGTTAAAAATACTGCTACTCAATCATTACAAAATAATAATCAAATGAGACAGATTAGATCATTAACAAGTTGGGATATTTACAGAGATGGAGACCTATTAGAAAATATTTCATCTGATATATATGAATATTTTGATAGTACTGTAGTAAATCTGACAGAATATTGTTATCAAATTATTGGAGTGTATGATGAAGGAAGTTCTGATTTTTCAGATACATCATGTTCCATACCTATTCCTGGAGAAGCACCAAGTAGTTTGAGTGCTCAAGCAGATCATGAATTAGGGGTGATAAACTTATTGTGGCAAGAAGGTGAAATGGGTGCATTAGAATATAAAGTATACAAAGATGGGGTGCATTATGGTACGGTTACAGAAACCAATCACACTGATGAAAATATTATTGTAGATGAACTCTATTGTTACCAAATTACTGCTATTTATCCTTCAGGTGAATCTTTACCATCAAATGAGAGTTGTGCATCGTGGGTGCTTGCACCACCATTATCATTTACAGCATATCCTGGTGATGGTAATATTCAACTAGAATGGGATGAGCCTGGCGTTAGTGCTTGCGCAGATGAAACAATACCATCATTACCATTCTCAACCATAGGTTCAAATCTTGGTATGGGTGATGATTGGGTTGTACAGGGCAGCCAAGGTGAAGATTATTCATATCTTCTTAATGTATTTTCTCCGATAACTATTACAGTGTCTTTGTGCAGTGAAAATACTACATTTGATACAAAACTTGAAATATTTACAGCTGATCCAGAGTGCAATGCTATAACAACGAATTACTATATAGATGATTTTACGTGTGATGTTTCCCCTGTAGGTAGTCTGGCATCAACACTAGAAAATGTATTTTTAGAACCTGGTCAGTATTATATTGTAGTAGATGGTTTTAGTGGCTCTACTGGTGATTATGAAATTTTTGTAGAACAAACTAATATGAATGCAAACAGACCTAATGATATTTTATATAACATAGAATATGAATCTAATAAGGTAGGATTTGAAATTGGATTTGATGATTGGAATATAGCTGATGAAACTATATTTGAAAATTCAAGGAATCTTATTGAATTTGAAATTTATAAACAAAATACTTTATTAACGACTGTTGATGGTAATACTTATTCATATCTTGATAATGATGTCATTAATGGTACTAATTATTGTTATCATATGGTTGCTATATATGAAGAAGGAAACTCACAGCCAACACCTCAATCATGTGCAGAACCATGTTCAGAAACACCTGCACCTGAAAATCTTTCAGGAGAGTTATCAGATAATGGAGATTTTGTAACTCTTTACTGGGAAACCCCAATAGGAGAATGTGCTGATCTTCCTCCATATGAATGTGATCCTGGATATGTTATCGATTGTACATTTGATGGAGACTGTTGTCCTGAAACATGGATAGGAGATGGCTTCGCAGATTGTGAAGATCAAGCATATGGTTGTGATTTAACATGTTATGATAATGATGGTGGTGATTGTGTAGATCCTTTCTGTGGTGATGGAATATGTAATGGCTATGAAACGGAAGCTGATTGTCCAGAAGATTGTGCCTCAAGTGAAGCATGTACTGAATGTGAGTTTGATTATACAAATTATGGTAGCGAATGTTGTGATACTGCTTGGGAAGAGTTTGGTATAGATTGTATTACTTTAGAAACTTATTATTCTTGGGACTGTTCTGGATGTAATTGTCCTGGAGATGGTTTTAACGTATCTATCAAAGAATTAAATTCATTTAATATTCTACCAATACAAGAATATCCTGCTAATGATATGAAAAATGTTGAAGATATAATGAATATGAATCAAAGTAGAGAATTAATGAGCTACCAAATTTATAAGAATGATTTATTCTTAGATGAAGTTAATGAAAGTACATTAACATATGAAGATTCAGATATTCAATCACAGAACACAAATTGTTACTATTTAAAAGCTGTTTATGATGATAACACTTCAAATCCATCCAATGAAGTGTGTATATCTAATACATTAAGCTTAGAAGATAGTAAGCTTCCAGATAATTTTAAAATAAATTCTATTTATCCAAATCCATTTAATCCATTAGCTAACATAATATATGGAATCCCAGATCCAGGTATAGTTGAAATAAGAATTTATGATATTTCTGGAAGATTGATAGAGGCTATTTTCAAAGACTATGTTGAAGCAGGATATCATCAATATACTTGGAATGCGAAAACACATTCTAGTGGAGTATATTTAATTCAAATAAGTTATGACAAACAAATTTTAAAGAAAAAAATTATATTAATGAAATAAGTGCTTTATTAATGGAACAAAAAAAATACATACAACTATAAATTATAAATATTGAAAATAAAAGGAGACTAAATGAGATATTACACATTATTTTTTATAACATTGATTATTTTAGGAAGTTTATATGCAAAAGGAACAAAGCCATTACAAAAAGATAGAACTTTTAATGAACTTGAATCTATTGATAATCCAGAATTACAAGCTGAACTAGAAACTCTAAAAAGAGAATTTGATCAGCAAAGGCAGGCTATAGTGGATCGTTATGAAATTCAAATTGAAAATCTTAAAAATGAACGAAAGAATAAAATTAATGTAGTGAGAAAAGATTTTGCAGAAAGAAGAAAGGTTTTGTTCAAAAAGTATGGAGTTAAAAGAGTAAAACCGGATAAAGTTAATATAAACGAGTCCAATAATAGTTTAGAAAAATCAATGCCGATTCAGCCTGATTTAAATAGTAAAAAGACTAGAAAAAACATAAAAAAAAAGAAATTAAATAATTAATAATTGAAAATATTTTATAAATCAAATTCTGTATTTTCAACTGCTATATTAAACTTTGCTCTATGTAATAGCTTTTGTGCATTAAGATCATAAAGTAAATTATTAGTATGATTGAAATGCGTAAAATAAATTTTATTTTTTTCTGTTTCATTTAAATCATCTAATAGTTTTAAAGTTTCTTTAATAGATGGATGAGGGATGGTTTTAAAATCTCTATCTGGAATTTCA
>CAYFHL010000053.1:0-8658 GCA_964342955.1 uncultured bacterium | reverse complement strand
AAATATTATTCTATCGGCTAGTTCATCTATTGGTATAGGATCTAGATTCAATTGTATTATTTCTGATGGAGAATCTTCATTGATTACAATATTATTATTCTCAAGTGAAAAAATAGGTGGGTCATTAACTGCATCAATAGATATTGAAAATGACTGCTCATAGAAATTAATACCACTCTCACCACCTGGTGGAAAAATTTGCATACCTCCGTTATCTTGAGCATAAATAGTAAATATTTCTTCATTTCCTGATGTGTTTCCATTTTGAATACTATTTATACTAACATTTCCTGTATTTTCATCAAAATCTATATCAGCCCAATTCACATCTTGTGGATAAGGAGACAATGTATATACTACTGTTTGAATATTTTCACCATATGTAATTGGATCTGGCGTTACTAAAATAGATGGAGAATCGGAAAAATCCTCCGATCTATCTATACTAGTTACATTTATTTGAAAAGAAGGTGCATCATTAATTGGCTGTATTGTTAAATAAAATGATTGTTCAAAAGATGCAGGAGATGGAAATCCATTATCAGTAGCAATTAATTTTATTTCCTTAATTTTAGTATTGATAAAATCACTCTCAAAACCTGTATTTCCATTATCTAATACAGAAATTGTAACAGTACCATAATTCTCATCTATTTGTATATCCATATAATCAATCTGATCAGGAGAAGGACTTAAACTATAACTTACATCTTCTGATAATTCATCATCAGGAATAATATCAGTATTTGGAGTAATAGTAATGATTTTTTGTGTAAAGTTATCTTCAATAAATTCATGATCCCAATTCCCTTGACAATTACAAATATGTGAAGATGGATCTGCATTACATAAAAATTCTGATGTATGACTACTAACACCATCACCACACTCTCCAATTAAATTTACATCTCCATCTATACTAAACTCAGGATAATCATTTACGGGGACGACTGTTATAGAAACAGTATCATAATCGGCTGCATATAGAAAACCATCATATAGTTTATAAATAAATTGATCATCACCATTCCAGTTTTTTTCATAAGCATAATATGTAAACGATCCTGAAGAATCTAAAGATAATTCTCCATATAACGGTTCAGAAAACAGAATTGCATATAACTGGTCATTATCTATATCAGAATCATTATAAATAACACCTAAGCCCTCTACAACTAAAGTATCATCCTCATTAAAAGAATAGTCATCATTCACTACAACAGGTGGACTATTATTAATATGCTTATAAAGTGAAGCTTGTTCTGTTTGTAAACTATATGGTTCTCCTAAAATTTCCCCTCCTGTATCTGTAGCGCGCACAATAACTCGTAAATAATTTCCTAGAATAAGATTATTTATTAAATATTCATTAGAAACAACCCAACCAAGCCCAGACTCATCTTGATTAGATGTTAAACATTGTCCATAAGAACTTGAATCTGTAACATTTATTGTGCATAAATTTGTACCATAATTATCAATGGCTTTTTGCCATTTATATTCATATGTAAGGCCTGATCCAGCAGGTATAATATCAGTATCAGTTGCATCGTTCCATTCACCGACATATGCTGCATTAATACTACCTGATTGATTCCCTCCCACCACATAGGGTATCTCAACGTTATTGGGTGGATCATTCACAGGTGTAACATTTAATTTAACCGTTGCAATCGGTGATTCTGCTCCATCTATATCGATAACCTTATAATCAAATGATTCTTGTGGCGAGCCTTGAGGATCAATTACATTTGTAAAAAAATTATCATTGGGTACATATGTAAATGAACCATCTTCATTTAAACCAAGTGTTCCATTATTTACATCATCTACTAAAATTGCATAAAAAGAACTTTCAACATCTGTATCATTTGATAGAATACCATTGCTACTTGATACAGTAATACTTCCATCTTCCATAAGTGATCCTGATGATTGAGGATATTCATCTGTATTTGCAACTGGATTATCATTGATGGAATAGATTGTTATTGTTGTGGTTGCAACATCTATTGATGTAAATAAACTATCATTAATTAAATAAGTAAATGCATCTGTTCCATAATAATTTTCATCTGGATAGTATGTAAATGAACCATCTGCATTAAAATCAAATAATATACCATGCGATACATCATCAACTAATGTAGCATATAAAGTTTCATCATCTACATTAAATAAATATTCATTTGTTAATATTCCTTCTTCACTGCTTACATCAAGTACTAAATCTTCTCCAACTTCATATTCTTCATCAAATGGAATAGGAACATCATTCATAGGTAACATCATAATTTGTATATCTTTTTCATCTGTTTTTTCAATATTTCCAAATCCTGAATATCCTAGATCATTGATATAAATTGTAAATACATCTGCTCCAATATATCCTGGAATAACTTTGTAATTAATAAATTCAAATGCATTGTTTAAACTAGGTATAATTCCTTTAATTATCCATTTAGAACTATAGTCATCAATATCTGGTTGTGGATTTAATTCGATTAAATCTCCAGATTCTGTTTCATCATAAAAAGTTAATCCTGAATGATTATTTAATTTGATTTCTCCATCTGTACTATCTGTATCAGAATCAAAAAATAGTTTAACTAATACATCATTGGTTCCGGCATCTTCATCAGAAAAGCTTATACCATCAATGATTAAATCTGTAGAATCTTCCCACCAAATGAAATAATCATCAGGTATTGTAATGACCGGAGCATCATTTTGTTCAAGTATATTTACAACAATTTCAACTATCTCACTTGTATTATCGATTTCTGTACCTGGGATAGGTGCAGATTGATCATCACTAACAAAAAGAGGAATAGTAATCTGATCATAATCACCACTTAAAGTAACAATCTGATTATTCGAATTAACATAGTAATTTTGACCATCAAGGATATTTAAAGAAAAATCTGTATCACTATCGGGATCAGAAATTCTTGCAATTGTAGTATCTTCTAACAATATTTCAGATCCAAAAACAGATAAAGTGATTATACTTCCTTCAATTATTGATAGAATATCATATTCATCGCCATTTTCATCTTCCGTAATTATTAATGGCGGTTGATTTTCATTATATATATTAATAATCTTTGTAGCTGTATCTTTAGCAAAGAATGGATCTGTTGCAATGAATGTGATTTCAAAAGAATATACATCATCATTTGAATTTAATTCTGGAGAAACAAATGATGTAGTTAAATCATTTAAAGAACTTAATGATATTTCTTCTTGATTAGTACTCCACAAGAACACTGGATCATTATTATCTTGACAAACATTATATGAATCACAATTAAATTCATAATACAAATCATCATATACACAAATATCATCAGTATTTTCATCACAATTATCTGCATCAGTCACTTTACTTTCTATTACAACAATAGAATTTTCATAAGCATAATTGCCTATTTCTAAAATATCAATTATTTCTACTATAGGAGCTATATTTTCCTCAACCAAAGTTAATGTTAAACTTGCCGAATCTGAGGCTCCATAAGAATCAGTTAGGACAAGAGTGTAATTAAACGTTCCTTCACCTAAGATAACAAATGCATTAACTTGAGTATTTTCTGAATTTAGCCAGAAAAAATCAAAATCGTCACCCTCCTCTCCAAAACCTGGGCCTGAATTTTCATCATCATAATATTCATTTAAGATAACTGTAGTTTCATTGCCTGGGACTCCCGTTACATTTGGAATTTGTAATACTACATCTGTAATTGTTAATACTGCATTAGGGCTCTCATTGGGTTCTTCAACTAAAATCGATATTACATCTGTATCTTGACTAGGAAAACCATCATTGTCAACTGCTTCAACTGTAAGCTCTACTTCGTAATTACCTGCTTCTAATACAACATCCCAAGTATTATTTGTGATAAAACCTGAGTTTGCCACAATATTACCACTTTCTGACACAATCCAACTATATCTACTAATTTGAAGACCTTCAACATTTACACTACTATTTGTTCCATCTAAGGTCACAGTTACTTCTCCACCCAAAAAACCATCATGCGGAATTTGAAATCCAACATTATCTGGATCTGTTGCAGAAGCATCTGCTACTAGCGAAGCGATTACTATAATCTGTAAATCATCCTCATCATAAGCACCATGGGAATCTGTTACTCTAAAAATAAAATCATGAACTCCATGATCTAAACTAATTGTTGTATCCTCGGAGTTTGCAATAATTACATTATTTTTTTTCCATTCAAATGTCAATTCATCACCATATTCATTTTCTTCTGGATCATCATGATCACCATCTAAAAAAACATCGGTTTCAGATTGACCTATATTCATATTAATCACAAAATCTTCACCTGCATATGCATAAGGTCTTGCTAAATATAGTGAAGGTGTAGGATCCGAAGTAATACCATAAATATCAGTTGATGTTAAAGAATATATATATAATGTTGCATCAAGAATATTATTATCATAAAATGATGTATCTGAAACATCTAAATCAAAAAATTCTTGACTAGAAGAAACTTCCTTTTTCAGAATGTAGCCCGTTACTCCATAATCTGGATAAGGGTTTGACCAACTTAATGTAAAACTCTCTGAATCAGCAGCATTTACCTGAAAATTAGTTGGAGAAAAATTAGGCTTAATAGGTGAACCATACTCTTGATTTCCTATTTGAATGAAATCAGCAATCTCATTAAATAGGATCAGATCATTAAAATGACTTGACTCCCAATAATATGAAGTATCATTTCCAATATGTGGAGAATCACTCAATGGATTTAAAATAAACTCAGCTGCTCGACCTCTATTTTCAGACCCTGTAGGCCAGGAAGTATCATTATCATAATTAATTTCATCAATAGCTGTGCCTGAAGGATCTTGTATAATAATTTGATCGGAGTTTGTACTTAATCTAAATTCTAACCTCCATCCACCATTTAAAGGAGTAGCACTATCAAAACCTTCTTCATAAGAATCATTATTGGGATCTCTTCTGGAATCATTTTCTGCTAACCAAAATTGTGCTGGACTAGCATTATTAGAAAAATATCCTCTTTCTCCTGTTAAAACAAAATATTTTTGAGGATAAATTATTAAATTTAGTTCACTACAATCTAGACAATCATTATGATTAATAGTATATACATCACCATCAATGATAAGAGACCAGCCATCTAAATTAATTGATGAATTAGTGGTGTTAAATATTTCAATATAATCACAGATATCTCCATCCGATTTAAAGAAAAATTCTGTGATAATAAGATCACCAGGGCTATTTGCAAATAAAGAACATACTAACATCCAAAAAAATCCTAGATTTTTAATTGTTCTTCTAATATGATATATTTTATTAACCATTTATTACTATAATCTCTATTAAATCTACTAAAATATTAATATTTTCTTAAATATATGTAAAGAAAAATAACTATATAAGTAAAGTAATAATTTGTAACCCATAGGTGTGCTCTAAGTCACAAAAATAATAATTATTAATAATGTGGAATAGTCTTGTATAAGATTTATACAAATAGAAAAGTTATTGCCTTAATCTAGCAGAAATTCCTTCAATAGTATTTAGAAATTTATCTACTTCAGTTTTTATTGTAAACAAATCATCTAATTCATGATATATATCAGAAGGGTAAATTTCCTCGCCAAAATCTAGCATAAAATTAGACTCTAATTTGAGCTGATAATCTCTTAAAATTTCCCTTTTACTAATTTTATTTCTTAAATAATTAAGTTGAAATTTTATTTGTCCATTGGTTGTAATATGAAATAAAGGCACAATGCCATAGTCATCCGATTTACATTTAAATGTCATTGTACCATAGCCTTCTCCTCTGCCCCAAGAAATTTGATCAGCTTTATCTTCTGTAAATTTTACTAAATCCATAACAATTGTATTAATTCTAGGATTACAATTTTCTTTTATACATGCAATGAATGTAGACTTACTCCACTTAGCCATATATATAAAACCTTTTTAGGTTAAGAGTTAATAATTTTAATTATAAACTATTGTATAATTTACAACTATTATCAGCTAAAGAATAATTCAATTATAGTTCTTTAGTATCTTGCTTACAATCTTTTCAACACTAAATCCAAAATGCTCAGCTAACTGTGCACCTGGAGCAGATTTTCCAAAAGTATTAAGACCAATATTTAATCCATTCATACCAGTGTATTTTTCCCATCCCATTGTTATTCCAGATTCTATAGATACACGAAAACATTTGCTATGTCCTAAAACAGATTGTCTATATTCATCTGGTTGTTCATCAAATAATTCCCAACAACCTAAATTCACAACTTGAATACTTTTACTTTTTAACCTCTTTTTTACTTCTAAAGCCAATGAAACTTCTGATCCCGTTGCAAAAATAACAATTTCAGGTTTATCTTCACTGCTATCAATTATATATCCTCCCCTTCTAAATTCTTCAACATTTGGATAAATATTCCTATCAAGAACATCTAATCCTTGTCTTGATAATAGTACAATCGCAGGTCTATCAGTTTGTTCAAAAGCAATTTTTGAAGCAATTATAGCTTCATTTGCATCAGCTGGGCGTAATACCAACAAATTAGGTATTGCTCTACATGCCATAATGTGCTCTACTGGTTGGTGAGTTGGTCCATCTTCACCAACAAAAAATGAATCATGGGTATATTCACTGACTACTGGAAGTCCTTGAATAGCTCGCATTCTAATGGCGGGCCTTTCATAGTCTGAAAAAACAAAAAATGTTGCTCCAAAGACCTTCATACCGCCATGCAAAGCTATTCCATTATTGATAGTACCCATTGGAAATTCTCTGACACCATAAGCAAAATTTCGGCCAAGCGGATTTAATGAACTAAAATCTCCAACTAATTTTGCAAATCCTTCTGTAACGTTGGAAGGTTCGAGATCAGCAGATCCACCCACCAAAGTAGGATGTACTGATGCAAGACTTTCTATAATGGTTCCCCATACTTTTCGCGTTGCAATTTTTTGATTAGTATCATAATATGGAATGTTAATTTTAGGAAGATGATTTGAAAATGCAATATCCCACTCTTTTTTGAATTTTTCTTTATTTTTTTTGTTTACCAAGCTAGCCTTCCACGCCAATACTTCTCTTTTTGAAAATTCAAAACCTTTTCTAAACTCTTCTAAAACTATATCCGGCAAGTTAAAGGATAAAGTTGGATCTAAGCCAAGATTTATTTTAGTTTCCTTTATTTCTTGATGTGGCAATGGTGCACCATGAGTATTATGATCACCCTCCATATTAGCACAGCCCTTCGCAATTTTAGTTTTGCCAATAATAACCGATGGCTTATCTATCTCTATCTGAGCTAATCTTATTGCTGTTCTAATTTCATCATGATTATGACCATTAATTTCTTGTATATGCCAACCATGTGATTCATACATCTTTGCGTAATCCGTGGAATCTGATCTAGAGACTTTTCCAGAAATTTGAATATCATTAGCATCATAAAATACAATAAGCTTCCCTAAATGCCAATGGCCTGCTAAAGCAATTGTTCCTTGAGATACTGGCTCTTGAATATCTCCATCACTATGTAAACAGTATGTATAATGATTAATGATATCTTTACCAAATTTCTCACTTAATATTTTTTCAGATATTGCCATTCCAACAGCATTTCCCAATCCTTGTCCTAAAGGACCTGTCGTCGCCTCAACGCCAGGAGTGATTTCTCTTTCAGGATGGCCAGGTGTTAATGAATCTAACTGCCTAAATTTTTTCAAATCATCAATCTTTAACCATCCTATATATGTCAACATTGTGTATAAAAGAGCTGACTCATGGCCTGCGGATAAAATAAATCGATCTCTATCAATCCAGCCAGGGTCTTCATAATCAAATTTTAAAAATTCTTTGTAGAGAATATATGTAAAATCTATTGATGAAAACGGTCCTCCTGTATGACCAGAATTAGCGTTGCGAACTGTATCCATGATAAGACCTTTTGCAACATTGATTGAAAGTTGATCAATATCTTTAACTAAATTATTGACAGGCATTATTATCTTTTTTATTTTATTTTAAGAGATTAAGAGCTGAAATTTAATTATAATGTATTAGATTTACCAATTGATAAAGTATCATTTAAAATAAAATTATAAAGTATTCATGTTTTTAAGAAAAATTTGTTTTTTGTTCTCACTTATTTCTTTTCTTTTAGGTCAGTTTCCAGTTGACTTAGATAGAGATGAAGTAACAAGCCCCTTCTATTTTATATCTGAAGTTGAAACAGAATATTTACTTACAATAAACGCATCTACTAATTGCAATTGGGCAATTGCAGATACTGAGTCAGCTGTATTAAAAATATCTATTAATGATAATTGGAATAATTATAATCAAGATATAGTATTATTTTCTGGAAATACTAATCACACCTACTATGCCCATTTAGGATTTATTAACACTGGACAAAACAATATAAGATTTAAATTTGATTACAATAAATCTTCTATTGGTGCTCAATTTATACATATTGAAAATATTGATCTATCTCCAATAAATGAGATTGATATTGATCAAGATGTACTCCTTCATTCACCAATAATCTATGGTCGAGATATTTTACAATGGAATGAAAGTAATCGTACTGATATTCCTATCA
>CAYFHL010000052.1:0-8885 GCA_964342955.1 uncultured bacterium | reverse complement strand
ACTGGCACCAGTTAGTGTAACTCCTTCTACATCAAATTGGAACCCGGCAATATCAGTTGCTGTATTATAAGTAATCTCAAGTGTTTCAGCGCTTAGAATTCCTAGAAACATACAATATATTATATATATAAATTTTTTCATTATTTTAACGTATTAATCCTTTTAGAGATATTTCTCTATTTATTTTTATACAACCTTCATATTTACAACTCTCAACTCTCATTACAATCTCCGCAATAATTCCTCTCTAAAATTTAACCAAATAATATGACAATTTTATATGAAAACTATCACAAAATCCACTTTTATACTACAATACCATCTTTTGTGATTAAAAACACATATACATATAAATTATTTAGATGACAAAAGCCCCCGGTATAAACCGAGGGCTTTTTGAACTTATGTCTATATACTTCTATTATTTAAGAAGCATAAGTTTTTGTGTTGCAACAGCATTACCAGCTTCTACTCTTACAAAATACATACCACTAGAAACATCAGTAGCATTCCATGTAATTGTATGGAAACCAGCTTTCATGTTATCAGCAACTAATACTTCAACAACCTGACCTAGAACATTATATACAGCCATGTTAACCATGCCATCAGTATTTAATGCTAGATCTAAACTAGTTGTTGGATTAAATGGATTTGGATAAGCTGCGCTTAAACCAAATTCTTCTGGTAAAGGATTAAGATAAGAATCTACATCCCCAACAACGATTGCAATATTATCAAAGCTTGAAATTTCTACAGAAACTTCTTCTTTCATATTAATTGCTTCGCCGTCAACTATTAGATGAATATCATCTTCAACACCATGAGCATTATCCCAAGATAGTTCAATATCATTATTAATATTAACTAAATCTCCAGAAATGTTCCATGCGTGGAAGTCTTCATATTCAAGAGAACGAAGATCTGATAGGAATTGAGTAGAAGTTGCAGTATTACCATTTGCATCTGATCTACCTAACCAACCTTGTCTTTCAATCTGCATGTCTATATATTCGTTCACCATTGGGTTTGGAATATCATATTCATCTTCACCATATTGGAAATCATTATTTAAGTTTTCACCTAATCCAATTTTGATGTAGTCACTTGCACCTTCACCGAATAAATCGCTAGCTTTAAGGATCATAGTCCACATATCTTCTTCTCTTGTAAGACTACCATCATCATCAAAAGCGTGAGGTCTAACTTTTACAGTTACATCGCGAGATGTATTGATCCAGTATCCACCAAATGGCATTAGACGATCAATAGATTCATGTCCATTACCAAACCAACCGTGGATTGTTGGAGAAACCCAACCAGCATCAACAGCATCACCCCATGCTAGATCTTCACCACCAAAACTAACAGTTAATTCATCTTTAGATACCTTATTTACTAATGGATTAGCATTTAAACTCCAGCCTGTTCCTAGATTTAAGTCTGCCAATCCACTTTGATCAACACAATCGGCACAATCATCATCAATTCTAATTGGATCACCACTTTGTGTAAGAGTAGCATCACCAGCTAGGGCAAGATAATAACCTTGACCATTAGATAGACCTAAGCCATCATACTGACCATTTTCATCATAAGCTACCCAGTTAGTACCCCAAGCACCTAAAGAACCACTGAAGTTATCTACCAAGTCAGTATTCCAAGGTATTACAGGAGCACCTACCATATGCCAGCCAGAAAGTAGATCTGTATTCAATGTATGTGCTGCCATAGTAAATGGTCCATCACTAGAATCTGAATTAGATTCTGAACCAGCACCATTATAGTCACCTACATCTGTTACGACCACTTTTACTCTCGCATCATAATTAATTTCAGTACCATCAGCGTCTGCAATTTCAAAATTGATAGTACCATTACCAGAAGCATTACCACCAGAGTTTGTACCATTATCACTTGTTGCATGAGCATCACCGTGACTTGATCCATCTTGAAGATAAAATACTTCTATTTTTGAAATATATTGTGATTGAGTAGTTGAAAAATCAACATCAAAATCATCACCTACTGAAGCAATTTCAGCACCATTTGGTGTTATAACTGTAACAGTCGGTCTATCATGAGTTGTTGTTCCATCACTTGAAGATGCATCAGCAGATTCATTTAAATCACTATTACGTGAATCAAGAGTATAGCTATATGCTGTTTCAGCAGCTAAAGACTCATCAATAAATGATTTTGTAGTATTTACATCCATTTGAATTCCATTAGGATTACTAAATATAATGTCACTTATACTAATTACAGCAACATCACCACCAACATCTTCGTGAGATATAAGAGCAAGTGTACCAGAACCTGGTTCTAAAGCACCACCCGAAGTACTAAAGGCTACAACCATTCCAGAATTTGAAACATCAGCTGCATCAAAAATACCAGCATCTATTCCTGTTAAATCAACACCACTTACTCTCATTTGGAAACCTGAAATTGCAGCATCTGTATCATAAGTAATATAAAAACCATCTCCAGAAGCCATCACATCAAAACTTAAGTGAGTTTCACCCACAGATGGGTCATTGCTATCACGAACATCCCATGAAGCTATTTCAGAACCATCACGTGATAGAGTTAGTTCTGCTGTATTCCAATCAGCACCATTATAAACTTCACCATGGCAATCTGTTGCGAAATCAGCTAAAGCATTTTCACTAACTTGAACAATTGAATACTTAAGACTTGTATGTACAACGTCAATGTTTCCAGCAGGAGCTAAAGGCTCACTTAAAATACTGAAGTTTGAACTAGCAGATGCAGATTCACCATAAGAGTCTGTTACAGTAAATGTAAACGTGTGATCACCTAATCCAAGATCAGCGCTAGCAGCCAAAATATCACCACCACCTGAATGAGAATAATCTGAATTAAATTCACTTAAATCAATATCACTTGGTCCTTCATAACTCCAACGATATTGTAGATCATCATTATCAGAATCATTAGCATCTAAGCCATCACAAGCATTATCAACAGTCACTACTCTTGAATCATCATCATATGCAACATACCAAGCTGGTTGTACACGATGGTCAGCAGCAGTAGGACCTTCATTACGCTCATTACTTACACCTACAACAAGACTTTGCGAATCGCTATCGCCATAAGTATCTGTTACTGTCATAGTTAAAATATATACATCATCAGATAATGATTGAGTTGAAGTGATTTCACTACCAACAACTTCACCACTAGGACCTTCTGTATCCCAATCACCTAAATCAGTATCTTCATAAATTTCTGTAGTTCCATCAAGTGAGAATGGTTCACCGAAATCATATTCGCCATTACCATTCAAATCATCATAAGCAAATCCAACAGCAATACCTGATAGACGACTCCAACTGTAAGTCATAGCATCACCATCAGCATCACTAGATTCACTTGCATCAAAATGTGCAGTTGCATCATTTTGGTCACCACTATTATCATGTGGTTCATACCAAACTTGATCATCACAATCATAGTCATTGCCATCTGTCACATCAAAATCATCTGAAGTTAGAACAGATGCGCAGTCACCTTCTACAATTAAACCAAGAGCAGATGAAGCTACTGGATCTGCATTAGGTTCATCATCTAAAGATGTACTAATGCTTTCAGAATTAGAACGAGTTCTAAGACCATCTTTTGCCCAGTAATCAGATTCAACTGTTAATGTTGCTGTAAATCCTTTAGTAGCACCATCATGAGCATTAGTAGCTGAAAAAGAGAACTCAGCACCATCACTAGCACCAGCTTGAGCATCACCTTCTAAACTCCATGAATATCTATCAATATCATCTGTAGTATTAGCATCATCAGAGCTAGAACCATCAACAGTCATTGTACATGCGTTTAAATCAGGACTACCATTATGATTTACTTCATAACTACCATCAGAACCTGTACAATCAGCACCAACATGAGCTGTATTCGCATCAGGATCAATATTATCTAATGTAGTTGCATTAGCATCAGATTGAGTACCTGCGATATCAACTTGCGCACCACCTGAAGCACGAATTGAATATCCATCTGTAGATTCACCGGCAAGGTTAGATGATGTCATAGTATATGACCAATTAGATTCATATAAAAGACCATAACCTTCATGACCATTACGATCTTCAGTATCACTATAGCTAGTACCCGTTTGGTTAATGTCATCCGCACCTTCACGTTGCAATCTATAATCAGTTGCAGGATAACGACCACCAGATGCAGCCCAATTCAAATCAATTGCACGATTTAAACCAGTAGCACTTAAATCACTACTACCAACAGTTGGCACTCTATTACCAATTGTTACAGTAAATCCTTCTGCATTTCCAGCAGAAAGAGAAAAATCTTGAGAATAAGTATCACCACTTGCAGCACCTTGAAGATCAGTTGTTACACCATCAAAGTCTACATATATATGATAATTAGCTGGAATATTACCTTCAACTGTAATTGTAAGGTTCGCATCACCAGCCATATTTGAAATAACTTCACCATCCCAAGTTGTTAAGTTATGAGAAAAGAAATTATCATCATCTAAAACGATATCTTCTGTAAAGTTATCACCATACTGAGCCCCTTCATCCCATTCAGAATGAGGGAAGTATAATGAAATATAGTTATCATGTACTGGAGGCTCAGGTATATCATGCGTTGCATCATAACCATATGAAGCATCCGCTGCCACACCTAACCAGTTATTATCATCAACTTCAAAAAACTCACCATAACCATCTATAGAAGCACTAAGTTTTAGTCTCCATGTTGGACCTACAACTTCACCTGGAGCAGCAGATTCTGTATTAGAGTATCCACCTGCACCGTAAGCATTATGAATCGCTTGAATTGTAAAGTCATATGTAGTTCCAGTTTCAAGACCAGTAACTTGAGTACTTGTTTGAGAAGTAGTAAATGCTTCTGCACCATCTACTATTACTGAATATGTATATCCAGCAGTTGAATTATCAAAATTATCTGGAGCAGCATCCCAGCTTAAGTATACTCTAGCTGGACCTGGCTCAGCAACTAAATTAGAAGGACCAGGAACTGTGAATTCACATGAACCATCTTCAATACTAGCACTACCATCATAGTTGTCAGCATCAGAGTTCATACAACCACTACAACTTAAATCATCATTGCTTGAGTCATCATCACAAACACCACAATTATCAGTTGTACTAGAACCATTACATACACCAGCACAATCTTCTTCAGCAGATCCATCACATGTACCAGCACAATCCATACTTGCATTGCCACCGCCACATACACCACAATCATCTACTTCAGCAGATCCACCACATTCGCCGGCACAGTCATTTGATGCACAAGAACCATCATCAGCTGTTGCACTATCATTATAGTTACATGCACCTGAGTCAGTACAACCAAAAGTATTGCTTGCACTTGATACACCAAATACATTGCCAATTAAAAAGTTTTCAAAACCAGCAAGCTCACCACCTGGTGTAAGATCTAATACAGAACCATATGTAGCATCATATATTTTTAAATATGGCACTTCACCAGCATTCAAATATAGAGATGTTGCATCAGATAATCCATCGTTACCCATTAAAGGGACGGATGAAAATGATTCGGCTGCAGTACCAACACCAACACAAACTTCTTGGCCATCACGATCTACGAATGCACCAATAATATCTGCACCAGCCTCTGCATCCACACCGTCAACTTGAACAGTTTCTAAAAAATAGAAACCTTGTTGTGTTGATTGAGCTGTTTCCCATCCTGGGTCTGCCATCAAAGCAGTTCCCATAAATGTTGTTACTATTAAGGAAATGATATAGTTTTTCATTTCTCCTCCTTTTCGTTTATTTTTAAACTTCATATTTTCTGTTACTTTCATTTTTTTGCATAAGTTCATAAAAAACCACCTCGCTATCAGTATAAACTTAAAATACTTTTAGAGACCATAATTTGATCCATATCACAAGTGATGGAATTTTTTAAATATTTTTTATTAATTATCTTCCCCTCCTCGGAAAGCGCTCGCCTCTCCTCCTCGAGAAGCTTTTTATCCTACATAGTAAGTTAGCAAAGGATAGGGGTTATTTACAAATTTTTTTTTGTACTTTTAATTTATTTGATCTAGATCACATTTTTAAATTCTAAAACTGATCTTTAATATATCTTGAAAATAAAAACTGCAATTCTATTGATTTAGATAACAAACTATAATTAGCCACCAGACCTAAATACTTAATAAATTAGAATCCGTTGTTTAATCTAAATATTTTAAATATGGATTATCTGTTGATAAAATGATCTGAGTAGATGAATCTATTGTGTTTTCATATGTTTCAAGAGTTTTAATAAAATTATAAAACTCTGGCGATTTTCCATAAGATCGAGCATAAATCTCTGTAGCTTTAGCATCTGCTTCACCCCTTATTTTTTGAGCATTTAAATAGGCGGCTGAAATCAACTCTTTTTTCTTTTGTATTTGCTTACCTAAAATTTCTTGCTTTTGACCTTGCCCTTGCGCACGATATTTTTCTGCTATTCTATTCTGATCTGAAATCATTCTATTAAATAATTTTTCTCTAACTTGGGAGTTATAGTTTATTCTTTTCAATTGAATATCTATTACTTCAATACCCATGTTTAATTCGGATAATTTTTCTGAAACATTATTTAATATACTAGCAATAATAACCAATCTAGCTCCATCTTTAGGCACTTCCACTTGTGATACATCTTGAAATTCTTGGGTGGAATTTTCATCTTTAATAACCATCTCTCGATTTGTTGAACGAATAATTTCTTCCATCAATCTATTAGATATCTCATCCCTAACAGCACCATCGACTATATCATCTAGCCGCGATTGAGCCTGCATTTCATTTTTTGCAGATTTATAAAATTCAAGGGGGTCCGAAATTTTCCATCTAGCAAATGCATCTATAAATATATACTTATTATCTTTTGTAGGAATTTCATTAGCTGAACCATCCCACTGCAAAATTCTTTTATCAAATCGTATTACAGTTTGAATTAGAGGAATCTTAATTTTTAACCCCGCTTCAGTTTTGGCCTCTCCTACAGGCTTACCAAATTGTGTGATAATCACTTGCTCTGTTTCATCAACTATATAAAGGGAGTTTGACAAAACAAGAAAAATTAAAACTGCTCCAACTAAAAGATATGTTTTCATTATTATTTGCCCTCCTTATTATTAAGATTAAGTAATGGCAACAGATTTTCTAATTTTGAATCTACAATAATTTTATTAGGTACTTTTGATAGAACATTCTTCATTGTTTCAATAAAATACCGATCTTTAGTAATTTGAGGCGCTTTCTTATATTCTTTTAAAACCATTTCAAATAAAGCAGCATCACCTTTTGCCTGATTAACTCTTTCTATCGCATATCCTTCTGCTTCATTTAAGATTTTTTCTGTCTCACCTTCAACCTTATAAATTTCCTTATTATATTCCTGCCTAGCTTCGTTGACTAATGTTTCTTGTTCTTGTTTTGCACGATTAACCTCATTAAATGAATCTTCAACAGGCTTAGGTGGGTGTACTCCTTGTAATTGTACGATTTGTATAGATATTCCAGCACTATATTTATCAAGTATCTTTTGCATGTGTATACGAGACTCTTCAGCTATAGATATTCTTTCTGATTGTAAAACTTCATTAAAAGATCTATCACCAATCATTAAACGCATTGTTGCCTCGGCAACATCTCGAATGGTGTTTTCTACATCTCTAACATTAAATAAATAATTTGCAGCATTTTTAATTTTAAATTGAATAATCCATCTAACTTCTGCAATATTTAAGTCTCCTGTTAACATCCATGATTCATGATCAAAATTTCTTTTAGAGTATTGCGTTTTGATTCCTGCCTTAACAGTTTGAAAACCAAATTCTTCTTTATATTGATAGTCTACTTTTACTTTATATACCTTATCTACAATAGGGATTTTGAATTGTAACCCTGGCATAGTTGTGTTATAATACTTACCTAATCTAAGAATTACTGCATTTTCATTAGCATCAACAGTATAAAAAGAATTAAATAAAATAAATATTAATACTAAAAAAGAAAGTGGACCTTTAATTTTTTTAAAATCAAAATCCAATTGAACTTCTGAATCACCAAATTTAATTTTTTGAGTCATATATTTGCCTTTTTATAATAAATATAATATGTAATTTACATAAATTATTTTATTTCTGCTTTGAAATAATAAATATAATTTAGAACTTAAACTATGGAAAGAACCCTATTATTTATTGTGTTTATCTTTTTAACATTATCTGGTTCTTTTTTAATATCAAAAAAAAGTGGAAACCATGATATTGATTTTTTTATGAAAATTATTGGTTGGATTTTACTTATACCTGGTTTATGGGGAATTTTGGAATCATTACAAATTATTAATTAATGAGCCTATCTATATGAAAATATTTATTGAGTATTGCGAAAAGTGAAATTATCACCCCGAATTTGACAGGGTGTCAAAAGAGATAAAAAAATATAATCCTAATGCTATCATAGTAGGTAATGCAAGTTTACCGAGAACTGGATCATTTGAAGTTACAATAGATGAAAAGCTTATTTATTCCAAGTTCAAGACAAATAGCTTTCCAACTAACTCTGAAATTTTAGATTGGTTTAATTAGCTTTAATGATATAAATCACTAAATATTTTATGGATCAATATTAAATTTGGTAAGTATAAATTAATAGAGTAATTTTAGTTTTATATTAGAATTTATGAAAAAAATTATATTAAATATTTTTGTTGTCTATTTATTTCTACCTTTATTTTTAAGAGCAGATTGGCTATTAACATTAAATATTGAAGATACGCAAGATTTAGGTAATCAGGATTATATTGAACTT
>CAYFHL010000051.1:0-8929 GCA_964342955.1 uncultured bacterium | reverse complement strand
TATGGTCGAGATATTTTACAATGGAATGAAAGTAATCGTACTGATATTCCTATCATTTTATTTCACGAAATTGAAATGATTAATCAAAATAAAGTAATTACATATTCTATTATTTTTTCAAATGAAGATAGTCGAATAGGAATAGGCCTTTCAGAATTAATGCTTAGCTATGGAAGAACCACAGATATTGAATGGGTATATGAAGTAGTTCTTGATCCGGAAAGTAATATAATTAATGAAGTATTTCAAGGTCCTAGTCATACTACCACTAATTTTACAGGTGAAAAAATAAATAAACATCCAATTTTAAAAAATGCTACACTCAATTGTAATTTTACAGATATCGGGGTTTCTGAATACAAATTTTTCTTATCTCCAATTTTTTCTCTTTCTAATGAACATACAAGAGAGTATTTAATGGATCAAAACCCTTGGAGCTATAGAATAATGTCAGAAGAACTTATAAATGAAAATAAATATGAAATACCTAGCAATCCAGAATCAATTGAAATAAGTGACTCTAGAAATTATTTATATATTGAGTTTAGTGGATCTAGCAGTGGAACTATTGAATCTTTAGATATTTTTACAAATTTTTATAATTCTTGTGAAATATTTGTTAATCATCATAATCATGCAGAAATAGATTATAATTTTTATGGTGGTAAATCTAGAACGAGCATTGAATTGCCAGTGAATTTCAATTCAAATCTTCTAAAAAATTTAAGTTTTAGAATTATTGATTATGATAGTAATTCATCAATAGATATAAATAACATTTCAAAATTATTTTATTTAAATGAAAATTATGAAATTATTAATTTAGATATAGATTTTTCACCATTTACTTTAAATCATACAAATCCCACTCAAAATATATTAATAAATAATTTAAATATTGATTGTTTGGGTATTGACGAAGGTGATGCTGAATGTGATGAATGTAATATTTGTAATGGTGAAAATCAAGCAATGGATAGCTGTGGAATATGCTTTGGTGATAATGAAAACTTAGATTGCAATAATATTTGTTTTGGTACAGCCTACGAAGATCAATGTGGAGTATGTGATCAAGATACGTATAATGACAATCTAACTTGCTCTGGCTGTACTGATTCTAATGCACTAAATTTTGATCCCAATGCGTTATTTAATGATGGTACTTGTGAATATTCTGATCAAATATTCCATGTCCCTCAAGAATATTCTACAATTCAATCAGCCATTTTGTTTTCTAGCAATTTTGATACTATTCTAGTTTCTGCTGGCATCTATTATGAGAATATAGATTTTCTTGAAAAATCTATTATTGTTATTTCAGATAGTTACTTAGAAAATAATTATACTACTATCCAAGGAGAAGGCTCCTTATCAGTAGTTACAATAAAAAATTCGAATAATGCCGAATTAATTGGATTCAATATAACTAATGGATATGGCAGAGGTATTTCATTTGAAGATTTTATAAGTTTAGCTTCAGATCAAGATATTTTAGATAGCCTTTTAATAAATGTAATTAGAGGCGGTGGAATATCAATTATTAATTCTAATTGCACCCTTAATTCTTTAAATATATTTAACAACTCATCTAGAAATGTAGGTGGAGGTATTGGAATTATAAATTCACAAACGACGATTATTAATTCTTCAATATATTCAAACCATGTAATTGATGATGATGCTTTAGGTGGTGGTGGAATTGCTATTAATGGTGGAAATACACAAATTCTATCTTCAAATATTTATGAAAATATAGTAGGTAGTAATGTGTATTCATTAAGTGGTGGAGGTGGGATACTATGCGGTTTTTCATTTAATGATCCATTACAATTATCTATGAATCAAATAGAAATTTATAACAACTCGGGCTTTATTGGCGGAGGGATTGGCGCCCTATCTGGGAATGTTTCATTAAATAAAACAAATATATATGGAAATTCTGGAGAATATGGCTCTGTCTTTTCATTAGGCGAACCTCTTGGATTAGTTATAGGTGATATAAATATATCAATAAATCAATCAATTTTAACACAAAATGAAGGTTTAATTGGTGTGGGATTAATTAACTCTGCATATTTAAATGCTATTAATACCATTTTTTGGAATAATGGAAGTATAGATTTTGCTCCCCTACCAAATAATCAGATGTTAAACATTAATTTTTCATTTACAAACAGCGAAAGTCAATTTGATGGTGAAGGCAATATTTCTCAGGATCCTTTATTTGAAAACATCTTAAATAATAACTTCAACCTTAGTCTTACGTCACCATGTATAGACGCTGGCTATACAGATATTAATAATGATGGAATAGATGATATAGTTGATTTCTTTGGTCAAAATCCAGATATGGGTTCATATGAAAAAATTTTAATAGGAGATATTAATCAAGACTGGAACCATGATATTAATGATCTTATAACAGCATCTGAAATTATTTTGGATGGAGCTTTTGATTTATCATTAATAGAATTTGAAACTACAAATATTAATGAAGATGAACTAATTGATATCTTAGATTTAATTTTGTTGATTAAAATTTTACTTCATATATAGAATGAATTCAATTTTTATAATTTTATTTGGCTTAATATCATTTTATTGGGGTTATAAATATTATAGTCAATATTTATCAGAAAAAATTTTTCAATTAAAAAAAATAAATAAAACTCCTGCTCACCAGCTAAATGATGGCATTGATTTCGTCCCAACAAAAAAACATATTTTATTTGGTCATCATTTTACATCTATTGCTGGAGCTGCTCCAATTATTGGCCCCTGTATTGCAGTATTTTGGGGATGGCTTCCGGCTGTTGTTTGGATAATATTGGGTACAATATTTATGGGAGCAGTACACGATTTTGGAGCCTTAGCAATTAGCCTTAAAGAAAAAGGAAATTCTATCGCTAGTATTACAGGCAATGTAATTAATCAACGTACCCGGATAATGTTCCTTTGTTTTGTTATGTGTTTAACTTGGTTAGTTCTAGCCGTTTTCGCAATGGCAATTGCTAAATTATTTACAATCTATCCATCTTCAGTTCTTCCTATCAACATTGAAATTCTAATTGCTATTATTATCGGATATTTAATTTATAAGAAAAACTTTAACTCAATTTTACCTTCACTATTTGCTTTGACTATCCTTTATATATCTATTTATCTAGGCACGATATATAAGATAGATTTAAAATTATTAGGATTTTCAAATCCTTACAATGCATGGTTAATATTCTTATTTATTTATTCTTCAGTTGCTAGTTTATTACCAGTTTGGCTTTTGTTACAACCAAGAGATTATATTAATTCACATCAATTAATTGTTGGTTTGTGTCTTATATATTTTTCTATAATTATTTTTCAGCCTAAAGTAACAGCTCCTATGTTTAATTTTTCTTCTAATGCCCCTCCTCTTTTTCCATTCTTATTTGTAACAATCGCTTGTGGAGCTATTAGTGGATTTCATGGTTTAGTATCTTCTGGAACAACATCAAAACAAGTCAATGACCCTAAAGATTCTCGTCTCATAGGGTATGGTGCAATGATAGGAGAAGGTTCGCTAGCTTTAGCAACAGTCATTGCATCTGTAGCTGGTATTGCACTAGTTACAAACTGTGAAATTAATGGTATGTTTTTTGAACAATTAAAATGGAGTGATTATTACGATTCTTGGGAAAATGCTTCAAAGAATAAATTTATGGGTTTTATTTTAGGTGGTGGTGCATTAATTGAACAATTAGGATTTTCTAAAGAAATTTCTAGGACATTGATATCTGTAATTATTATATCCTTTGCAGCTACTACTTTAGATACAGCAACTCGGATACAACGAATGATCATTACTGAATTAGGTAAAACAATAAACTTCACACCTTTATCTAATAAATTAATAGCTACTTTATTTTGTGTTATTCCTGCATATTTCTTAACACTCAATAATCATGCTTGGAAATTATGGCCTATATTTGGGGCTTCCAATCAAATGTTAGCTGCATTAACACTTATGTTAATAGCAATATACTTTTATAAACCTGGTAAAAATATTTTTCCTATTTTATTACCTATGTTAATAGTCATGATTATTACGATTACATCATTAATTATTAAATCAATAGAATTTCTTCTTTCAAAGAATTACTTGTTACTTTATATTAGTATTTTATTAACTATTCTTATTCTATGGATGCTCATTGAAGGTATTCTATTTACTAAAAATAAATATAAATGAAGTCTGCTGGCATCTATATTCATATTCCTTTTTGTAAAAATAAATGTAACTACTGTGATTATTTTTCACTTACGAATATGGAAACTGAAATACCAAACTTTATCAATTTATTATTAAAAGAAATTAAGCTTGTTTCAGAAAAAAATAATTTAAATTTCTATATTAATACTATATATTTTGGTGGAGGTTCTCCATCAATTTTAAACCCTCTCCATATAAGTAAAATTTTAAACAAATTATATACTTGTTTTAGAATATCTCAAAATCCAGAGATTACAATAGAATTAAACCCGGATCAAACAAATATAAAAAACTTCATCGACTATCAAAATATGGGTATTAATAGATTATCTTTAGGCATCCAAAGTTTCGATGATGCTATATTAAACTTCTTAGATAGAGAGCATACTAAAAATGATTCTATAAAGGCATATAAACAAGCACGTGAAATAGGATTTAAAAATATTAATATTGATTTGCTTTTTAATATACCTAATCAAACATTAAATCACTGGATGAATGATCTGAAGTATGCAATCAAACTAAATATTGAGCATATCTCTATCTATTCTTTAACTTTAGAACATAATACACCCTTAAAAAATATTATTAAAGAACAATCCCTTCAATTTCCAAAAAATGATATCTATCTTAAGATGTTTGAAAATTCTAGAGAGTATTTAACTAAACATTCTTATTTACCTTATGAACTAACTCACTTTAGTAAACCAAACTTTGAATGTAAACATAGCCTACATTATTTTGATCGTAAACCCTATATAGGCTTTGGACCATCAGCCCATAGCTTTGATGGTAAAAAAAGGTGGTGGAATGAATGCTCAATTGAAATTTATTTTAAACAATTATTAAGCAATAAACTTCCAGAAAAAAAATTCGAAATTCTTAGTGATAAAGATCATTATAATGAAATTATAATTAATGGTTTAAGAAAAACAACTGGAATACTTAAAAAAGATATTGTTATTAAAAAAATATTTGATTCTGATGCTTTTAGAAATACCGTTAAAAAATGGGGTCACTACTTAGATATCGATGAAAAATATATTAAACTAAATAATAAAGGTCTCTCTTTAACTGATGAAATAACTACTGATTTTATGTATTGATTATTCTTTTACAAAGGTATTATTTTTTTTGTTAATGATGGCTATGTAAATTCAGTGGGATAAATGAAAATGAAAACAAATAATATAAAACTTACTCAATATAGTTCTGGTGGTGGCTGAGCTTGCAAGTTAAATCCAAAGGATTTAGCTCAAGTATTGGGTAACCTAAAACATATTTTTTCAAAAAATACAGTTGGATTTGAGTCCTTTGAGGACTGTTCAGTATTTCCTTTAGATGATGATACATATTTGATTCAAAGTGTTGATTTTTTTACACCAATAGTAGATGATCCTTTTACATTCGGGAAAATTGCTGCTGTTAATTCTATTTCTGATATTTATGCCATGGGAGGAACTCCTTTATATGCTTTGAATATTGCTGAATTCCCTTCAGAAAAATTACCTTTAGAAGTACTTTCTAGTATCCTAGAAGGTGGTCTAAAGGGTGCAAAAGAAGCTGGAATACCAATTTTAGGTGGCCACACAATTAAAGATAGTGTTCCCAAATATGGATTAGTTGTTACTGGTAAAGTCAATAAAAATGACCTTACTTTAAATTCAAACGCACTCCCTGGAGATGACTTAATAATTACAAAACCAATTGGAACTGGTATTATTTCTACTGCAATTAAGGAAAACAAGGCTGATTCTAGAATAATTGATTCATCTATTAATGTTATGGAACATTTAAATAAGGGAGCCGCATTAGCAATGAATAAAGTTGGTGTCAGTGCATGTACAGATATAACAGGCTATGGTTTCTTAGGACACTTAAATGAAATGTGTGCTGCAAGTAATGTTTCAGCAAATATCAATTTTAATGAAGTACCATTTATAAATGGTGTAAGTGATTTAGCAAATCAAGGCTTCATTCCAGGAGGAACAAAACGTAATTTAGAATTTATCTCAGATAAAATATGTTTTAAGCATTCTATACAAAAATACCAAAAGCTAATGTTAGCAGACGCACAAACATCCGGTGGTTTGTTAATTTCTTTGCCTAGCAATAAAACTCAGGATTTGATACATTTATTAAATAAAAATAAATGTCTTTCATATACCAAAATTGGACATATTACTAATCCTGGGAAAAAACGAATTTATATAAATTAAACTAGAATATGTCAGCAATCTATTTAGATAATCAATCTACAACTCAAATTGATCCTCAAGTATTAGAATCAATGCTGCCTTGGCTTAAAGATAAATTTGGTAATCCAGAAAGTCGAAATCATTATTATGGCTGGGAAGCAAGTGATGCTATTGAATTAGCTCGAGAAGAAATAAGTAAACTAATTGGATCAGATTCAAAAGAAATTATTTTTACTAGCGGAGCAACTGAATCTAATAATCTAGCAATCCAAGGCGTAGCAAACGGTTTAAAGCAGAAAGGCAATCACATTATTACAGTAAAAACTGAACATAAAGCAGTGTTAGATGTATGCAAATTTCTTGAAAACAAAGGCTACTTAATCACTTATTTAAATGTTAAATCTGATGGTAGTATAGATTTAGAACAACTTATTAATAAAATAAGCTTTAATACTATTTTAGTTTCAATAATGCATGTAAATAATGAAATTGGAATAATACATCCTATCAAATTAATTGGTGATATCTGTAAATCAAAAAATGTACCTTTTCACGTAGACGCAACTCAATCAGTTGGAAAAATCATTCTAAATATGAATGAATTAAATATTGATCTAATGTCATTTTCATCACACAAAATTTATGGACCTAAAGGAATTGGAGCACTTTATAGAAAGAAGAATTCTAATATAAATTTAGAGCCCCTAATTTATGGCGGCAAACATGAAAATGGAATGAGAGCTGGAACTTTACCAGTACATAATATTATTGGTTTTGGAAAAGCTTGTAATATCTGTTTAGATGTAATTGATAGAGAAACTACAAGAATATTAGAATTACGAAATTATATGATTAAATGCCTAATGAATGAAAATAATGAAATAAAATTGAATGGAAATCTAAAAAATCGAATTGCTGGTAATATTAATCTATTGATTCCAGGTATTTCAAATGAATCTCTAATTATGAATACACCTAATTTAGCATTTTCTACTGGTGCAGCATGTACCACATCATCAATTGCCCCCTCTCATGTGCTATCAGCGATAGGGTTAACAAAAGAAGAATCATTCTCTTCAGTTCGTTTTGGAATTGGGCGTTTTAATACAAAAAATGATATTGATATATCTATCAATCACCTAAATCAATCTATAAATAAACTAAAAACTAATATTCTTAAATAAGTTTATCTATTAAACCAATAATCAACTTTTAACATCAAAGTATTATCATTTAATGTTTCAGACCAACCAAATATTTTATTAGAAAATATAAATTCCGAAAAAGTCTCAAACTGCGAACCGTTAATTGATTTAGAATTGGTATATACTATATATATGTTTGAACCTTTGGAAAAATTCCATTTTAATACTGCGTTTAGTTTAAAACTATTATAGTTGGGGAAAAAACCAATATAATAATTCGGATCTAATAATGATTGTGGGTTAGCTGTTAAATCAATTGCATAAGCAGGCTCGCCTTCCCAATCACCTTCGCCCAAAATAAAATTAGTCACAGCAAAGCCATCTATATTTTCTAGATATTCAGTATACTCACTATATTTATCATAGCTGAAAAATATTTCATTATATAACCTTATTGTTAAATTTCGACTAATGTTTCCTGCAGTGCTAATAGTCCAAACATCACGCCTATGTCTAAGATTTGCAAACAAATAGTGATGATCTAAATCAGAAGTATTGATTGGATCCGTTTCAACGGAAATAGTTTCTAAATAATGAAATTTTTTATTTAAAAAATAATTACTAATCGATGCAGTTATAATAAAGCTTTGATTCGGTCGATAATTTATATTCCAATTGTGTTTATTTTCAATATCACTTCTAGAATTTTTTGCTATTAGTTTCTCAATAGAAAATGATATGTTTTTATTAAAATTAGTTAAAATAGAAATATGTGCCCCATTAATCTCAGGTATATATATTGCAGGGCCATAATCATTTATATCAATTATCATTAGACGATCATGATAATGATCAAACATTTTATACACGCCTCCATTTATTTCCCAAAAGTTTTTTGTTTGCAAGAAATAATTTAACTCTAACGTTTTACCTAAATCTAAATTATCTATATTTTTATCAATCACACTTTCAATAATAAATGAAATATTTCTAATCCTATTCCAAGGAAGTTGATTTTCAAATTTTGTTGCTATTTTAATTTGTGAAAAATTATTCCTTTTAAGATAGCCAAAATCGTTAATATTAAATTCTTTATCAAATAATTGATAATCAATCCAATAGCTAAAATAACCTAAAGGGTTATAAGATAAACTTGTATAAATTCCTTTATTTATTTCTTCATTTCTATTTTTTTTTAATACTAATTGGCCATCAATACCAATAGTATTATCATATATATTAATCAATCCATCAATTGAATAATTTGAAGTATGCTGATCATTTCCAAGAGTCATAAGTGCACCTACAAAAGAATTTCCCTGAAATAGATCCTGTTT
>CAYFHL010000050.1:0-8979 GCA_964342955.1 uncultured bacterium | reverse complement strand
TGATATTCTAATTATAGCCAATGCAGATTGAACCGCTGGTGTTGCCTGGGCAACAATTATATCATCTTTAAAATACGACACAACAAAAAATCATTTAGAGTTTTTGCGAATAGATCGTTGCTGTAAAAAACTTAAAAAATTATAAACTGTATAATAGAGGTTTAATCCAGCCGGAAAAGTATTAAATAACAGCACAAAGAAAGCATTCATTATATACATTACAGGTTTTTGCGATTTGTCCATAGTTGCAGTAGACATTTTCATGGTTAGCAACAAAGTTGCACCCATAATTAATGGTAAGATAGCGACCTGTCCTCCATAGATGGGCAAAGAAAAAGGCAAAGAAAAAACGTAATCAGGTTTTGATAGATCAGAAATCCAAAAAATAAAAGGAGCTCCACGAAACTCTATAGTTGATCTAAAAACAACAAATAAAGCCCATAAAAGAGGCATTTGAATTAATATAGGCAGACATCCACCAGCCGGGTTTACACTGTGTGTTTTATAGAGCGACATCATTTCCTTATTAAGTCTTTGTGGATCTTTTTTAAACTTATCTTGAATTTTCTTAAGCTCAGGCTGAATTTTCTGCATTTTTTGAGAAGATTCAAAACTTTTTTTGGTTAGGGGCCCAGTTATGATTCTTATTATTAATGCAAAAAGAATCAAAACGAGACCATAGTTTAAACCCAGGCCGTTATGCATAAACTTTAGAAACTTTAATATTCCTAAGCTAATTGGTCTAATTAACACAAAGCCCAAATTCATAGATTTTTCCAAAGAAGTATTCGATGCTTGTATATAATCTATATCAAGAGGGCCAAGATATAAATTTGCATATATTGATTGTGTATTAATAGGATAGCCAAGAGACGCAGAATATAAAGGCGTTTTGTCAGAACCGGTAAATAAAACATTTTCTCCGCCCAAGACTCCATAAAAAGAGGGAGATTCGGCAATTATTGAAGAAATAAAATACTTTGTGCGGAGGCCAACCCAATCAGTTTGCCCATCATATCTACGCAAAACAGAGGACTTGTTATTAGCCTTGATTGTTAGTTCGTCTATTTCATTTGCTTGACCAATTATAGCGGAAGAATACTGAATATCTTCAGAAGTTAAAGCCTCGGTTGGTCTTAACCCTCCAGCCCAAGTTAATTCAACCGGCATATCAAAAAAAGAAGAGCTCTCAGATATATGAAAAACATGAGAAGAAATATATTTATTTCCATACAAATGCACATTTTTTTGAATTATGTTGTTATTAAAATCATCAAACAAACTATACTGAAGAATTAGACTATCATCAGCACTTAAAAACACAGTATCCCCATTAAAATAGTTGGTTTGTAAAGAAAAAGCTTGATTTATGTGTTCATATTCATCTAATTCCTGATTATAAATAGTTAAGCAGGGCATACATATTATTGATTCAGGCATAATTAAAGAAACAGGCAAATTAGAATCATAAATACCGTCATCTGAAAAGCCCCCAAGATATTTTTTTGAATCAGGATTAATATCATTTATTATATAATTTTTAAAAGAACCACCACCAAAATTTGTAATAGAGGCAGAATAAAGGGGAGAAACAATATTTAAAACAATCTCTCTTTCAGAAGCAATATTTGGAGTTTTATTATATTGCTGCACATCAAAGACAGGATCTATATCAATATTAATGTTCATATCTGATTCAGCTTCCGTAATAGCCACATTTTTTTGAGGGCTTTCAATGCCAAGCCACTTAAGATATATTGGCTGTAATAAAATCACCAAAAAAATAAGTATGCTCGCTAATATATATCGCTGAGTTTGCATTATGCTAAAGGATCATATCCATGCTTATTGGACAACGGATGACAAGACAAAATTCTTTTTATACCCAAATAGACTCCCTTAAAGGTGCCATATTTATAAAGAGCATCTAAAAAATATTGCGAACAAGTAGGGTGATATCTGCAGCGAGGAGGCAAAAAACAAGAAAGATTTTTTTTATAAAAGAGTATAGTATGTATAGCAAAATATCTAAACATGGAATTGATCGTTTAGTTTTGTAAAAGAAAACCTAATTTGCTTGAAATTTATATTATTTATAAGCGGCCTCACTATCAAAATAATTGATGGAAACCCAGAGCCAAGAAATTCAGAAAACAAAAATTTGCAACGACGCTTAAACAGGTTGCGCTTTGTGGCATCACCATACCTTTTTGAAACGATAAAACTAATCTTAGGCTGAGGGTGAAGTTTAAAAAAAAACAACAAGCCATTTATCTTCAATCCCCTTCGATTAGCAACAACCGCGTTAAATTCTTTGGAGCTAACAGAGTTTTTCACCTATGCTGTTAGCTGCCTACGACCTTTTTTACGGCGCCTTGCAATAATCGCACGGCCAGACTTAGAAAGCATGCGCTTTAAAAAGCCATGTTTGTTTTTGCGTTTTCTATTTGTATATTTTATTGTAACCTTCATAAAACCTTTAATTTAGATTGATTCAGAGCCGAGTAATGTATAAAATTTATAGTATAAAGGAAAACCTAGAAATTTATTTTATTGGTTTTGGCCAAACAGCCTTAACGGTAGTAGATATTCCCCCCCGAGGCTTAAATATGCCCTGAATGATAATGTTTTTTGGACTACATGCTTGTTTAAAATCATCTAATATTTGATTTGTAACATGCTCATGAAAAATACCAAGATTGCGAAATTTGTTTATATATAACTTTAACGATTTAAGCTCAACAATAAATTTTTGAGGAACATAATTAATTTCTATAGTAGCAAAATCTGGCAGACTAGTTTTTGGGCAAACACATGTAAATTCAGGAATAGAAACCATAATATTATAATCTCGATTGGGATATTTATTTTCTACAATTTCTAAGTCTTTGTAATTAGGATTTTCCATTAACTCATTTCGTTTAATATTGTTTTAATTCTATCATTAATTAGTTCGATATTTGCGTTTTGTAACCCATGAATTCCCGCTCCCTCAACAGTAAATGAGGCAACAGCGGATCCAGCCAAGACAGAATTTATGGGATTATCAAAACCATTGATTATAGAGTGTCCTAAATATCCGCCAGCAAAAGAATCCCCAGCGCCAGTGGGATCAACAACATTTTTAACACGATATGCTGGCACCCGAAGATGCTCTTTAGGAGTAGATATAATACTACCTTCAGCACCACATTTAGTAATTATACAACGAGGGCCAAACTCGAGCAAACGATTAGCGCTATCATTTAAATCGGAATAACCCGTTAGAAGATGGGATTCTTCATCATTAAGAAAAAAAATATCTAAATATTTTAAAACTTCTATTAATTTGGTTTTTGAAGTATTAATCCAAAGGTTCATGGTATCGCCTAAAATCATTTTATATGATTTTAATTGTTTAATTACTGATAATTGAAGTTCAGGCTGAATATTACCTAAAAACACATAGGGATCGAATGAGAGATTATGATTTATTTTGGGCTTGTAGTTTTCAAAAACACCTAGTTCAGTGAAGACAGTGTCTCGTTCGCTAAAGTCATCATTATATTTTCCGCCCCAGCTAAATGTTTTACCTTCTTTAATTTCTATATTGTCAACGTTGATATTGTGTCGTTTAAAAATATCCCAAGAAGATTGAGGAAAATCAGACCCAACGACCCCAACGGCACTCACAGGATGAAACAAAGAACAGGATATTGAAAAGTATGTTGCAGAGCCTCCAAGCAAGTTGTCATATTTATTGATAGAGGTTTGTAAAAAATCAAAAGCTATAGAGCCAACAGCCAAAATACTATTTTTGTTATTCATATTCAATATTTATAATGATGAATAATTTAATATAGAATCTTTGTAAAATTATAAAACGATTTATAAATAATAAATAGTCATTATATTTAAAATATGGGATACTTAGAGTTTTGTTCAAATTGTGGCAAAAAAAACGATCTTGGAAAAATAGATGGATTTGTGAGATATCATTGTAGATACTGTACGGCTATCCATTATGAAAATCCGAAGCCAACATCGACACTTGTTTGTATAAATGAACAAAAAATTTTACTTGTTAAAAGGGCTGTAAATCCTGGGAAGGGTTTGTGGGGATTGCCAGGTGGATTTATTGAAAAAGGAGAAACCCCAGAAGAGGCCGGAGTGCGAGAGCTAAAAGAAGAAACAAATTTAAAAGGTGTAATTGTGGGCTATTTAGGAAACAGCAGTAGCCACAATACTATTTGGGGCGACATATTGTTGCTTGGTTATTATATTAAAATAGATAGTAAAAAAACATTACGCGCAGGAGATGATGCACAAGAGGCACAGTTTTTTAATATTTCTGATATGCCAACCTTAGCATTTGATTCACATTCACAAATATTTCAGATGTATCTAAGATCAAAATATGCTCACTAAGAAAAATTCAAAAATTACTCTCATAATATATGGGCCTAATTTAAATTTAATTTCTATAAAATTTTTAAAAGGTAAAAATAAAAACATCACTATTGATAAAATTAATAATAAGATTAGAAAAGTAGCCAACAAAAACCAAGGTAGGGTAAAAATTATACAAACCAATGAAGAAGGAAAAGCAATTAATTTTATACAAAAGCATAGAAAAAAAACAGATGGAATTATTATGTATCCAGGAGCTTGGCAATCTAATGGCTACGGATTAAAAGAACTATTAGACATATTACAAATTCCATTTATAACAATTTCAACAGGAGAACAAATAAAGTTGTTATCAGGAATTAAAGATTTTCCAGGACGAGAAATTATAAAAGAGACAGCTGAAGCTATAGAATTACTTTACAACGGGTTATAAGCTTAGAGTTTGTATGGAATAATAGATTTTAAAGATATATCTGATTTAAATAATATAGTGCTGTCTCCAGAAACCCAAGCATCTTTCCAAAGATTGTCAAAAGAAAAATTTAATTCTCCACCTAAAGAATAGGATTTACATGGAGACTGAATAATTTTTTTTTGAGCTAGATGAAAAACAACAGCCGAAGAACCTGAAGCACAAGAAAGCATAACATCTTCTACTCCTTTTTCATAGGTATATATAGTAATACGATTTTTGATTACATTAAAGAAGTTAACATTAATTCCTCTAGGATAAAAGATTTTAGAAAATCTAATTTTTTTTCCTAATGATAGCGCTATGCTATGATCGAGATTATTTTTTTTAACAATTAAGTGGTGTGCTCCAGTATTAATATGATGGCCGTTCGTATTTTCAACGACGATGTTTTTTTTAATATATTGAGGCTGAATAAGACTAATATGAACAACTTCATTGTTATCCATAATGGCTCGATGTTCGCCATCTCCGGTAATAAGGCAAAGAGTTTTACGGCTATCATTTATATAAAATAAATATTTTGCTACACAACGGAGACCATTCATGCAGAAAGTTTCCCAGGAACCATCAGAATTATAATAATCTATAATATATTTGCTAAGCTTGGTTTTTGTTTGAATATGTAAAAGACCATCTGCGCCAATGCCAGTTCTTCTATTGCATAAATTTTGAACAATGCTAGGTAATAATTTTGAGAGTTCCATATTTAAGTTTGATAATATAATAAAATCATTACCATTGGCATGTGCTTTAACAAAAGATACTTTCATAATGGTAAATTTAATTATATATATTTACCAAGTTGTTGAAATTATTTTATGAATTGTTAAAAAATAAACAGATGGAAATATCAAATAAGCAAATTATTTTAAAATCATGGGAATTGCTAATAAAGAATCTATCTTTTGTAATGATGATTTTTTTAATTGTAATCAGCTTTCATTTAATTTTAAGCCAAATACAAAGCGTTTTTACAAACACGAATAGTATTAATAATTATATTTTTATTATAGCATCTCATTTATTCTTACAAGGAATCAATTTAGGAATTATTAGGGTGTCGCTAAACATTGTTAATGGAAAAAATCGAAATCTAGCAGATCTTTTTAGTTGTTTTAATATATTGCTAAGCTACATAATGGCTAGCTTTATATATCTATTGATTTTAATAATAATAGCATTGCCTGGTATACTACTATTATTATTGTTTTCAGGAGATATAAGCAATATTTTTGATTCCAATAGCATTGATCTTGGAATAGTTATTCCTATAACAATCTCGATCATCCCAATAATTTATATGTCAATAAGATTACAATTTTATTCTAATATTTTAATTGATGAAGAAATTGGATGGTTAGATACAATTAAAAAAAGCTATAGAATAACCAATGGGCACGCAACCACCGTTTTAATTCTTAATATGAAATTGTTAATTATTATTTTGTTGTCTGCCATACCAATGTTTATTGGATTAATAATATCACTTCCGTTAGCTAGCATAGCAAATGTATGTATTTATAATTTATTAAATAAATCAAACACTAATTAATTCACCATCTATGCTCGTTGTTATGATATTTTCAATAATAGAACAAATTTGATTTGGCTTAGCCCAATTTTTATGATTAGCGTCAGGCATAGAAGCCCTGTTTTTTATTGTATCAATAATACCCGGCAGAATTGCATTACATGTAATATAGGAAGGAGTTTCTAGCGCAATTGTCTGAGAAAGTGCATGAACCGCGGCCTTGCTTGCACAATATGGTCCAGCCAAAGGCATGCTTTGTTTTGCAGCCTGTGCGCCAAAATTTATAATTTTTCCAAACTTGTTTTTTTTCATAATAGGTAGGGCCTGTCTGCAAACATTTAGGGTGGTGATAAAGTTTGTATTATACATATAGTTCCACAAATCATTATTTTCTTCAATATGAGAGCCCATTGAAAACCCTCCTGCTACATTAATTATTGCATGGATTTTGCCGATTTTATCCCTTATTGCAGATAATGTTTGTTTAATTGAATATTCATCCAGCAGATTCATTTCGAAAATAGCGGAACCATTATTTATTTCCATTGAGTTAGCCAAACTTCGAACAGAACCAATAATGTAGTGAACCTCACCATTGAAATATTTCACTAGCTCAGAGCCCATAGCACCGTTTGCCCCAGTAACAACAATATTCATTTTATTCAAGTTCATTATACTCTCCACTCAGTTCTTTTATTTTTTTTTCTACGGTCATTATAAAATCATCCAGACTATCTATATTAAAATCACTTGTATTAATAGGAGTTCCAATATTTATTTCAACAGCTCGAGGCATTAAAAACCAACGATTTTTTGGTTTATATAAAAAAGCACCTTTTATTCCAACAGGAAGAATATTGCAATTTGAATTAAGCGCCATATGGAATCCACCCTTTTTTAGCGGCAACATTTTTCCATCTAAAGTGCGCGAACCTTCGGGAAGGATGCCAACAGAAATTCCCCTGTCTAATACTTTTTCAGCGTGCTCAATTCCGCTAATGGCATTGCTTTTATTTGATCTTTGAATAGGTATTGCTTCAAATTTTTTTAATATCCAAGAAAAAACAGGAATTTTCAGATTTTTTTTTGCCACAATCCCTGTAAAGGGCCCTGGGGCAACAATTGGAAGAAAGAAAATATCAATAAAGCTAGAATGGTTATACATTATAATATATGGAGTATCGGTAGGCCTGTGTCCTGAGACCCGAGGGAAAGCCCCTAAAAAATATAAATTCATATATGCCATTATTCTAATTAGTGGATAAACTAGCGGTTTATATAAAAATGCACAGAGTAAAACAATTAAGCCAGTTAATAAAAAAAAAGCCCCCCAAATACAATAAATTATAATTGAAAGAATTTTATACATATTTATTGAACAGTAGATATAATTTCATTAAAGAAAAAATGGCTTGCTTTAGGGAAAGGGTGTTTTGTTAAATTATGCGGATCAATCCATTTCCATTCGTACGGATGCATTCCTTTGGGTGTTCCTGAAACATATTTACAATGATAACCAGACATTGTAATAGAAAAATGAGAATAAGAATGCTTTATTTGCTTAATATATTTTAAAGGCTCTATAATTACATTTAATTCTTCCTTAACTTCTCTAATAATACACTCCTGATTAGTTTCATTAGTCTCTAGCTTGCCACCAGGAAACTCCCACAAACCTCCTAGAAGGGCATTGTTAGGCCTTTTAGAAATCAATATTTTTTTATTTTTCCATATAATGCCGATAACAACAAAATAATGAGGTTTGTGTTTGTTTTTCAATTTAGGAGCGGGAAATTTGTTGATAACATTATTTTTATGTGCGCCACAATAATTGATAATTGGACATTTAATACAAAGGGGGTTTTTAGGAGTACAAATTGTTCGCCCTAGATCCATAATGGCTTGATTAAAATCCCCAGGAGATTTTTTACTTATATTTAATTCTAAATAATTTTTCACCTCAACATCCAATTTTCTATTAGTATGCTTAATCATTCTTAAACGACTTACAACTCGTTTAGCATTTCCATCAATAGCAGGAATTTTTTTATTAAAGAATATGGATAAAAAAGCAGAAGCAATATAATTGCCAATACCTGGCAGCTTAATTAAATCAGAATAATTATTAGGAATAACCCCATTGAATTTATTAACAATAATTTTTGAGGTCTTATAAAAATTGCGTGCACGAGAATAATAACCGAGACCTTCCCAGCTTTTTAAAACCCTTTCTTGAGAAGATTTGGCAAGATGTTGAATAGTGGGGAATTCTTCAATAAAATTAATAAAATATGGAATGACAGTTTTAACTTGAGTTTGTTGCAACATAATTTCTGATAACAAAACAAAATAGGGGTTAGCAGGACGCTTCTCTCTCCATGGGAGCATAATATCATTAGAATGATACCATAATAAAATATCTTGAGAAAAATTATTCATGCATACCATTTATTAGTTTCTGTGGCAATCTATCGCCCACAAAAGTTTTTCTAGGCCAGTTAGTAAATTCTGTTGGCAATCTAATTCCAGGTGGTTTAAAAAATTTAAACTTTCATCTTGAAGATCCCCTTCAATTTGTTTAATA
>CAYFHL010000049.1:0-9065 GCA_964342955.1 uncultured bacterium | reverse complement strand
TTAAATAATGGTAAAAGTTATATTAATCATATCCCATCAAAAACAATTAAGTCAATTATTAAAGAAAATTTTTTTGCTACAACATCTTGGAAATTTATTAAAGATGTTGATGTGATACTAATTTGTGTACCAACACCCTTAAACACAAAAAATGAACCCGATTTGCAATATATATTTAGTACGCTTGAATCAATAAAGTCAAATCTTAAAGAAAATCAATTGCTTGTATTGGAAAGTACAACCTATCCTGGTACAACAGAAGAAATACTAGCCCCTATCATTAAAGATAAAGGGCTTTTACTAGGGAAAAATTTTTATTTATCGTATTCTCCTGAAAGAGAAGATCCAGGGAATCAAAATTTTAGTACAAAATCAATACCTAAGATTGTAAGTGGAATAACTAAAGAATGTTGTGATATAGCAAATCAATTATATAAAACAATAGTAGAAGAAACAGTTACGGTAAGTTCAACTCAGACGGCAGAAATGACAAAATTACTAGAAAATATTCATCGAGCAGTAAATATTGGGCTTGTGAATGAGATGAAAATTGTAGCAGATAAAATGAATATTGATATTTTTGAAGTTATTAGTGCGGCAGCTACAAAGCCTTTTGGCTTTACGCCATATTATCCAGGCCCAGGATTAGGGGGGCATTGTATTCCGATTGATCCATTTTATTTAACATGGAAAGCTCGTGAATATGGGCTAGATACAAAATTTATAAAGCTTGCGGGTGAAATTAATACGAATATGCCTAATTGGGTAATAAAAAAATTAGTGAATGTTTTGAAAAAAAATAAAATAAATATAAAAAAATCAAGAGTATTAATATTAGGTATGGCATATAAAAAAAATGTAGATGATCTAAGAGAATCACCTTCATTAGTTTTATTAGATGAAATGATCAAAATGGGTATCGATGTTAATTATAATGATCCTTTAATACATAAACTTCCAACTACAAGAAAGTACAAATATAATTTAAAATCCATAGATCTAAATGAAAAAAATATAAAATTATTTGATGCAGTAATTTTATCTACAGATCATGATAGTTATGATTATAAATGGGTAGAGGAAAAATCAAAAATTGTGATTGATACAAGAGGGAAGCTAGATAGAAATAAAAAGAATGTGGTTCCTGCATGAATTTTCCAAAGAAAAAAATTTGTGTTGTTGGCGCAGGGAAATGGGGTATGAACCATATAAAAACTTTAAAAAAATATAATTGTTTATATGGAGTGGTTGAAACTGATAGATCGAAGCATATTTTATTAAAACAAAAATATAACAATATAGATGTTTTTGACAGTCTTGATGATGCAATTCTTTGTAATTTTGATGGATATATTTTATCGACCCCTGCTGATTCACATTTTAAATTATCAAGCTTATTAATAAAAAACAATTTTCCAGTATTAATTGAGAAACCATTAGCATTAAATGAAAAAGATGCTAAGATAATAGTTGATTTATCTTTGAGATATAAAACCCAAGTAATGGTAGGTCATGTTTTACTTTTTCACCCTGCAATAATAAAGATTAAAGAATTAATTGATGAAGGAAAAATTGGTAAATTGCAATATATATATTCAAATAGACTGAATTTAGGCACAATTAGATCGCATGAAAATGTTTTTTGGTCTTTTGCCCCTCATGATATTTCGATATTCCAATACTTTATTAATAAGTTTCCACAATATATTAATTCATTTGGAGGTGCTTATTTACAAAAAAATGTACATGATATTACTATTACAAATTTTAAGTATCCAAATAATATTAAAGCTCATATTTATACATCTTGGTTACACCCCTTTAAAGAACATAGATTAGTAGTTATTGGTGATTTAGGTATGCTTTCATTTGAGGATTCATCAATTGAAAAAAATATTTACTTTTATTCTAAAGGTTATGAGTGGGAAAATGGGATACCTGTAAAGAAAGAAGGTCCGACTGATATTATTAATTATGATAATACAAAACCATTAGATAATGAGTTGAATTATTTTATTAATAATTTAAATAAAAAAATTATTAAGTCTGATGTAGAAAATGGATTAGAAGTTGTAAAAATACTTGAAAAAGCAACAAAATCTCTTATGGGAATAAATTGAATATTAATAATAAATCAAATAAAGTATATATTCATGAGTCAAGTTATATTGATGAAGATGTAATAATAGGTTCAGGAACGAAAGTATGGCATTTTTCTCATATACAATCAGGAGCATCAATTGGAAAAAATTGTACATTAGGTCAAAATGTAAATGTAGCGAATAATGTGAAAATAGGGAATTACTGTAAAATTCAAAATAATGTATCCTTGTATGAAGGGGTAATTTTAGAAAATTATGTTTTCTGTGGTCCTTCAATGGTTTTTACAAATATTATTAAGCCAAGATGTAAATATCCTCAAAGGGGTGGCAACTATTATAAAAAAACTATAGTAAAGGAGGGGGCTTCAATTGGTGCTAATGCTACAATTATTTGTGGTATTACAATTGGAAGGCATTCATTAATTTCAGCTAATGCTTTAGTAAATAAAGATGTTCCAGATCATGCGTTAATGATTGGCTCACCAGCAATTCAAAGGGGCTGGATTGATGAAAAAGGAAATAAGCTTGCCTTAAAAAATGATAGTAAATGGATTCAATCAGAGGATGGTTATTTTTATTCAATAAATGATAATATATTAAAAAAGAGGAAAGAAGTTTAAGTTAATCACTTTTATTAGGTAATATATATATATAGATTTTAAATTTATGTTATAAAAGAAACATTAAAATTGTAAATATAGAGGTAAACATTGAAAAAACTATTTTCATTATTTTTAGATCATCCATCTTCAGTCAATGAAACTTATTTTGAACATCTAGTTCAAGCGATGTTAATTTCTTTAAATTTATTAAAATTATCAATAACTGCATTAACTCATGCTATTTTCCCTTTTTTATTTATTGAGACAACATCTTTAAATATAGAAAAGTTGAATAATAAAACAAGTAAACGTAGAAAAAAAACACTAGCATCTTCAACTGCCTTATCTAAAGATCCAAGGTTTATAAGAAAGTCAATATATAATTATGGAAGCATTATTATTGAGTGTAAAGAAAAAGGAATTATTTATGAAAGCGAATATTGTTCTGAAGAAAAAAAAATATCAGAATCTAGAATATTATGGATAAAAACACTTAAAGATGGTTTATACTTAGTATTGCCTCCGGAATCAAATCAATATAAAAATTATCATAATCTAAATAACGAAACAATAGCATTTTATGAAAATGCTATATCGGAAAATAATTATAAAAAACCAGCTTTGAGCGCTGAATAAAATTTTTGATTATACTACAATAATCTTATCGGATTAATTAGTTTATAAAAGTTTTTTTATTTATGCATTTTTTTTTCATTTCCCAGAATTGAATTTTATTTAAAAATATTTAACTACATATGAAACCAAAAATAATTGCTGAAATAGGATGTAATCATAAAGGAGAATTAGAGACTGCATTTAAAATGATGAAAATTGCTAAGGAGTTTTGTAATATAGATATAGTAAAGTTTCAAAAACGAAATCCAGAAGAATTATTATCAAAAGAAGATTATAATTCTAAACATCCAGTTCCTGAAAACTCTTATGGGAATACTTATGGCCAACATAGGGAATTTCTTGAATTTAATATTGATCAACACAAGGAATTAAAAAAATATGCTGAAAAAATTAATATTACTTACTCAACATCTATTTGGGATATTACAAGTGCAAAAGAAATTGTTGAACTAAACCCTCAATTTGTAAAAATTCCATCAGCAACAAATTTACATTTTGATTTGTTAAACTATCTATGTAATCAATTTGAGGGTGAAATACATATTTCTACTGGAATGACTACAAAAATAGAAATAGAAGAAATTGTTAATTTTTTTGAAGAAAGAAAGAGAAATTTAGACTTAGTTCTATATAATTGTACATCAGGATATCCTGTTCAATTTAGTGATGTTTGCTTATTAGAAATTTCAAGATTGATTGAAAATTATAAAGATCGTGTAAAGCATATTGGCTTTTCTGGACACCATCTCGGAATAGCCATTGATATAGCAGCTATTACTTTGGGTGCGAAATGGATAGAACGTCATTTTACCCTAGATAGGACTTGGAAAGGAACAGACCATGCGGCTTCTTTAGAGCCAGATGGTATGCGAAAATTATCTAGAGATATTAATAATGTTTATAAGGCTATTCAATATAAAACCCCTGATATATTAGATGTTGAAAAAGTTCAAAGAAAAAAATTAAAATGGATCAATGAATTATAATATAAGATTATAATATGAAAATAATTATTACAGGTTCAGCAGGATTTATAGGCTATCATTTATGTAAGTCATTATTAATGGATAATTATGAAATTCATGGTATAGATAGCATAAATGATTATTATGATCAAAATTTAAAATATAAACGTTTAGAAAACTTAAAATCATTCGATAATTTTAAGTTTTCTAAAATAGATATTTCAAATTATGAGTCACTAAATAAAATATATCATTCTTATGATCCTCAGAAAGTTGTTAATCTCGCAGCTCAAGCAGGAGTTAGATATAGTTTAATTAATCCCCAAGCATATTTATCTTCAAATTTAATTGGTTTTTTTAATATTATTGAACTTTCCAGAAAGTATAAGGTAGATGGCTTAATATATGCTTCTAGTTCATCTGTTTATGGTGGTAATAAAAAAATTCCATTTTCAATTGATGATACTATTAATAATCCAATATCATTATATGCTGCAACAAAATCATCGAATGAATTAATTGCAAAGTCATATTCTTATTTACATGAATTACACACTACAGGATTACGTTATTTTACAGTTTATGGACCATGGGGGCGACCCGATATGGCTATGTATAAATTTGTTGATAAAATATTTTCAAATACTGAAATATCCGTTTATAATAATGGGAATATGAAGAGAGATTTTACTTATATTGATGATATAATATTAGGGACAAGAGCTGCAATTGAAAAAAATTATAAATGTGAAATCTTTAATTTGGGAAATAATAAAATTGAAAAATTAATGGATATGATATCTTTAATTGAAAAGTCGATTGGGAAAAAAGCTAAAATAAATTTTTTACCTATGCAAAAAGGTGATGTAAAAGAAACTTTTGCTGATATTAATAAATCAATAAAGATGCTTAATTATAAGCCAACTACAAATATTGATAAAGGAATAAATCAATTTATTAATTGGTATTTAAATTACAAACAAAATTCATAATGGACTATTAATGATAATCATTCTAGATATTTCATCTAAAAGGAACTTATTAAGTTTTGTATTGTAAAATGATCTAAAATATTTAATAATTAAATATAAAAATGAAAATATTTATAACCGGAGGCTCAGGGTTTATTGGAGGGAACTTTATACTAAAATATATTTTAGGGGAAGATAATATTATTTTAAACTATGATAAGCTAACCTATGCAGCAAATAAGTTAACATTGAAAAATATTGAGCATAAAGCTAATTATTATTTTCAAAAAGGAGATATTTGTAACCGTAGTTTATTAAGAAAAAAAATAAAAAATTTTAATCCTGATGTAATTATTAATTTTGCAGCAGAATCACATGTTGACAGATCAATTGATTCTCCATTAGAATTTATTGAAACTAATATTTTGGGAACATCCATATTATTACAAGAGTCATTTTACTATTACAAATCACTAACAGATATTAAAAAAAAACATTTTCGCTTTATTCATATTTCTACTGATGAGGTTTATGGAAGCTTGGGAGATAAAGGGTATTTTGTTGAATCAACTTCATATAATCCAAGTTCACCATATTCAGCTTCAAAAGCTTCTTCGGATCATTTAGTAAGGGCGTGGTATTATACTTATGGACTCCCAGTGATAATAACTAATTGTTCAAATAATTATGGACCATTTCAGTTTCCAGAAAAATTAATTCCCTTAATGGTATTGAACTGTATTAAAGAAAAAAAACTACCGATATATGGCCAAGGCAAGAATATTCGAGATTGGCTATATGTAGAAGATCATTGTGATGCTATAATGTCAGTAATAAAAAAAGGAGTTATAGGTGAAACATATAATATTGGAGGTGATAATGAAATTTCTAATATTGAAATAGTAAAAACTATTTGTAGAAAGATGGATAAAATAATTCCAAGAAAAAATAACAAAAAATATAAGGATCTCATAGAATTTGTTCCTGATAGGCCAGGCCATGACTATAGATATGCAATCGATGCATCAAAAATTAAAAAGATTATAAATTGGACACCTAAAGAGAGTTTTGATACAGGAATAATGAAAACTATTTTATGGTATTTAGATAATAAAAATTGGTGGGAGCACATCCAAAGAAATGTATATCAGCAGCAAAGATTAGGAATTATAGAGGAATGAAAGGAATCATTTTAGCAGGAGGCGCTGGAACACGATTATTCCCGCTTACTTTAATAGCAAGTAAACAGCTAATGCCTGTTTATGATAAGCCAATGATATATTATCCTTTGTCAACTCTTATGTTAATGGGTATAAAGGATGTTTTAATTATTTCAACTCCAGAGGATACTCCTAGATTTAAAAGATTGCTTGCGGATGGTTCAACAATTGGAATCAATATCTCTTATAAAGTTCAGTCCAAGCCTAGTGGGATTGCTGAAGCATTTATAATTGGACAGGAATTTATAAATAATAGTCCTGTAGCACTAATTTTAGGTGATAATTTATTTTATGGGCATGGATATTTAGATTTTTTAAAAAATAAATTAGAGAATATTAATGGTGCTATTATTTTTGGTTATGCGGTAAAAGATCCTCAAAGATATGGTGTTGTTGATTTTGATAAAGATGGAAAAGTTTTAAGCATTGAAGAAAAACCACAAAATCCTAAAACAAATTATGCTGTTCCAGGATTATACATTTATGATCATGAAGTAGTAGATTTAGCCAAGACATTATCAATTTCTAATAGAGGTGAATTAGAAATTACAGATTTAAATAAGCTATATTTAAAAAAAAATAAATTACATGTAGAATTATTAAGTAGAGGTGTAGCGTGGCTTGATACTGGTACACATAAGAGCCTATTGGAAGCAGGGGCATTTATTGAAACTATCGAATCGCGTCAAGGTTTGAAGGTAGGATGTATTGAAGAAATTGCATATTTTCAAGGCTTTATTGATAAAAAGAAGCTTTTAAATACAATTAAAAAATATCCAAATAATGAGTATAAGAAATATATAGAATCTATCATATAAATGAAATTTATTAATACCCAAATACAAGATGTTATTTTGATTCAACCTGAATTAATTGAGGATAAACGTGGATTTTTTATGGAGTCATACCAAATAAAAAAGTTTAAATCAAATAATATAACATCTGTTTTTGTGCAAGATAATTATGTAAAATCAATTAAGAATACTTTAAGGGGTTTACATTTTCAGTATAAATTCCCTCAGGCAAAGCTAATAAGATGTTTAAAGGGTAGCATATTTGATGTGGCCGTAGATTTAAGAGAGCATTCACCAAGTTTTGGTAAATGGTTTGGAACAGAATTATCGGAAAATAATAAACATCAATTATTTATACCAGAAGGTTTTGCTCATGGTTACTGTGTTTTATCAGATTCTGCAGAAATAACATATAAGTGCTCAAATATATATTATCCAGAATATGAAAATGGTGTTATTTGGGATGATAAAGATTTAGGAATTATATGGCCTATTAAAAAACCTATTTTATCTGTTAAGGATAGCAAACTATATAAATTTAAAAATTTAAAAAAAGTATTTTGATTTCATTACTTCAATATTTTTGTATAATATTTATGATTATTTTGAGAATAATATTTGAGTAAATTAGCAATATTTATTTAACTCATTTTAACGATGAATAATTATAAAACAAAAATAATTAAGGATGATGAAATTGATTTTAAAGCGATGTTTCAACTATTTTGGAATGATCGTAAAAAAATTATTGTTATTGTATTTTTTATTTCTATTTTAGGCGCCATTTATTCTCTATTAGCCACGCCTCTTTATAAGTCTAAAATAACATTATATCCCACAATAGAAGATACAAATAATAAGCTAGGTCAGTTACAAGGCATGGCAACTTCATTAGGTATAAATATAGGAAATGAGAGTACATCATTCAATATTATAGATATTGTTAAATCTAGAACAATAAAAAAATCATTAATATATAATTCTTGGACTACAAAAAATTTTGAAAGTCCTGTTGATTTAATTCAATATTGGGAAATAAATAATAATAAGTTTAGCTATAATCCTATAATATGGATAAAAAAATTAGTTAATTTAATTATTTCAAATGAAGATTCTGACCCAGATAGTAAAATATTAAAATGGGAGGAATCAGCAATAAATATTTTTAATAAGCGTTTGAATGTATCAGAATCTCAAACGGGATTAATTTCTATAGAAATTCTTATGGAAGACCCTCAGTTAGCATCAGATATAGTAAACAAAATTCATCCATTAATTATCGAATTTACTAATCAAGAATATGTTAAGCAAGCAAAATTGGAAAGACAATTCATTGAAGAAAGGCAAAAAGAAATAGAAGTTCAACTTATTAATACAGAAAATGCTTTAAAAAAATTTCGTGAGCAAAATAGAAATATTATAAATTCACCTCAGTTGCAATTAGAAATGGAGCGTCTTTTGCGTGAACAAGAAATTAAAACACAAGTATACATTACATTGCAACAACAGAATGAATTAGCACGAATAAATGAATTTAAAGAAATACCTTCGGTTATAATATTAGATGAAGGTATGCCTCCATCAGAAAAGGATAGACCTAATCGAAAATTAATAGTTGTTTTTTGTATGTTAATTGGTATTTTTTTAGGAGTTATAATTTCAATATTAAACAATTTATTTAGAGAAGATAATGATGTTAAATAATAAAACAATTTTAATAACTGGCGGAACAGGATCTTTTGGTAAAAAATTTATTAAAACTGTATTGCAAAAAT
>CAYFHL010000048.1:0-9653 GCA_964342955.1 uncultured bacterium | reverse complement strand
ATTAATAATACCAATGACATAATAAATAATCCAATTAGCATTAGTTGCTGAGTTTCTGTCTTAATTAATTTGGGTACTTCTCCTGCAATATAAGGTTGACCTCCTAAATGAAATTCATATAAACCTTCATATGGTTTGGTAATTTTCTTAACTTCAGTGACTAATTCAGGAAATATTTTTTCATTTATTGGTCTGAGTATGATATTAAAGTAGTCTACATTCTTACTAATTAATTGTTTATTTAAATTATTGTTCGTTTCTAAATAATTTGTTAGAGATTCAATTTGTTCCCTATTTAAAACTCTAGATGGCATTAAATCAGTGACTTCTAGAAAACCATCGTAGCTTTCCATACGATTTGTTGTTGGAATTGAAATTACTTCATCTACGAACGGATTTGATTCTAACAATTTTGAAATATCCCATAGTGTAGTTAAGTTTTTAGAAGAGAATATATTTTGATTTTGATTTCCAAATGCTACAAACATATAATCTGAGTATTTAAATTCGTCTACAATTTCATCCCATACTCTACGAGAATTAATATCCTTAGGAAGTAGATTCATTACATTGTCATCTAGTAAAATGAAGTTTGTGCCTAAACTAAATATTAATGTGATGATAAATGAAAGTATGATAGTACGTCTAGAGTGATTTATAGATTGATCTATAAATAAATTTGTAATATTCTTGATCATTAGATATTAATTATAAAATCCATAGTAAATTTTAAATAATTTTTTAGTATTGTCTATACCATAATAAAAAAAAATCTAATATTATTAGAATCATATTTTAAGATAAATGTAAATTTTCATTATGTAAACTATATTTATTTTTAATTATTTAATATTATGGAGATTATTTTAATGTATAAATCTGTTGATGCATTTATGGAAATTGTTATTTCAAAAAATCCTTCGCAAAAAGAATTTCATCAAGCGGTAAAGGAAGTTATTGATTCAATATGGGACTATTTGAAAAAAAACCCACACTATATGGATGCAAATATTTTAGAAAGAATAGTAGAACCTGAACGTGTAATAATGTTTAAAGTCCCCTGGAGAGATGACAGAGGTGGTATTCAGGTAAATAGAGGTTTTAGGGTGGAATTTAATTCAGCTATTGGTCCATATAAAGGTGGGTTGCGTTTTCATCCATCCGTAAATTTGGGAATTCTTAAGTTTCTCGGTTTTGAACAAATTTTTAAAAATAGCTTAACAACTCTTCCAATGGGGGGAGGGAAAGGTGGATCAGACTTTGATCCTAAAGGTAAAACTGACAATGAGGTAATGAGTTTTTGTCAATCATTTATGTCAGAACTTTGTAGGCATATAGGTCCAAATACTGACGTCCCTGCAGGAGATATTGGTGTAGGCGGGAGAGAATTGGGTTATCTTTTTGGTCAATATAAGAGACTAAGAAATGAATTTACGGGTGTTTTAACTGGCAAAGGTATTAATTGGGGCGGGAGCCTTATTCGACCAGAAGCAACAGGATATGGTACGGTCTACTTTGCTAATGAGATGTTATTAAAGAAAGGTCAATCAATAAAAGGCAAGACTGTTGTAATATCTGGCTCAGGGAATGTAGCACAATATGCTGTTGAAAAAGTAAATCATTTAGGTGGCAAGGTTGTATCACTTAGTGACTCTTCAGGGTCAATATATGATCAAGAAGGTATTGATGAAAAAAAATTAGATTATATTATCAATTTGAAAAATGTTAAAAGAGGCCGTATTAAAGAATATGCACAAGAATTTAATGCTGATTACAGAGAAGGGAAAACCCCTTGGGATATTAAATGTGATATTGCATTACCGTGTGCAACACAGAATGAATTGAACGATAAAGATGCTCAAATGTTATTGGATAACAACTGTATTTGTGTAGCTGAAGGAGCAAATATGCCTACAACTGCCGAAGCCGTAGATAGATTTTTATCAAAGAAAATCATGTTTGGTCCTGGCAAGGCTGCTAATGCAGGGGGTGTTGCTGTCTCTGGTCTAGAAATGAGTCAAAATGCTGTTGGAATAGCATGGTCAAGAGAGGAAGTTGATAATAAATTACAAAATATAATGAAAAGTATCCATAATGCTTGCGTTAAATATGGAGATGAAGGAAACTTTACTAATTATATAAAAGGTGCAAATATAGCAGGATTTATCAAAGTTGCAGATTCTATGCTAGATCAAGGGGTCGTCTAAATTATATAAGGAAATATTTTTCTAATCCAAAATTCTTTTAATATATTTAATATTATTATTTTCAATTCACACCAATTCAATTTTTCGTAATTTTACGTAATATGTCATATAGGATGATATATATATATATAAGCTTATATATGATGACGCCAATTTCTGCCCAAGATAATTGGCACTATTCAGCTGATGAGCTAGAGCAGATTACAATTAAAGGTGAGAGCGCAAGAAAATTTTATAATAATGTTAAGATCTACAAAAAATCTACTCAACTCTTAACAGATACTGCTGTTCAACTTGTATCAAAAAAAATGTTAATATTAAGAGGTAATACAATAATGATAGATGATTTAGATACATTGAGTTGTGATTCGATGTACTATTGGACTTCATTAGATTCTGGTTTTGCGATGGGGAATGTCAGATTTGTACAACCTTCCAAAAATAGAAAATTATTTACTGATGTATTACATTATTGGAAATCATCCGGCTACAGAGGGTCTTCATTTAGGTCCTTAGGAACGACAAAAATAATAGATGATACGAGAGAAATTAATTCAACTGAAATTTTTTATGATGATAGTAAGGAATTAATGTCACTTACTGGCAATAGTTCTATTGAAGATAATGGAAAAGGGTTGTTCGGATATATAATGAATATTCAATATTCAGATACAAATATTAATGAGATTAATATAACTGAAAATGCTTTTGCATTTAATAAAATTAATGCAAGGATAAATTCATCCAGTAAGTCATTTTTATTCCAAGATGAGATGAATAGTAAAAATATGCAAGCTGAATTTGCTAATAATCAAATTATAAATCTTAATTTGTTTGGTATGGCAGAGACCAAGTATCATGTGATAGATGATAGTTTGCTTATGGGTACTAATGAAGCATCTGGTGATTCTATTATGCTTAGCTTTAAAGATGGGAATATTGATAGAATTAAAGTTTTTGGAGGTGCTCGTGGTCAATTCAATCCTCAAAAAAATAATACAAAAGTTGATACTATAATAACTTATAAAGCTGAAAAAATTGATTATTTGATTGAAAAAAAGTTAAGTTATCTAAATCAAGAAGCATCTGTTGATTACCAAGGCACAAGATTAAGTTCAGGTGAAATTGAGGTTAATTGGGATACTAATATTTTAAATGCAACATTATACAAAAATGAATATCCAATGATTGAGTCTTACGGTGAATCCCCTATGAGCGGTGAAAAAATGAATTTTGATTTAATTAGTAAACGAGGAAAAATTAATAAAGGCAAAACAAATTTTAATGAGAGCTATTACCATGGAAATGAAATTTTTAGAGATGAACCTAATATTTTTCATGTTAATCATAGTATGTATACTTCATGTGAGTTAGATACTCCGCACTTCTTTTTAGGTAGTAAAAAAATGAAAATGTTGCCGGGAGATAGAATAATAGCGAAGCCTCTTTGGTTATTTGTATATGATATACCAGTGATTGGAGTTCCATTAGCAATTTTCCCAAATAAGGGAGGTAAGCGTCATAGTGGATGGATTATGCCTTCATTTGATTCTTATAATAGTATTGGTACTGGATTTAAAAATTTAGGTTATTATTTTGCTCCAAATAATTATTTTGATAGTAAAATGTTGGTTAACTTTTTTGATAAAGAAGGATTTAATTTTAGATCATTTACCAATTATAAAAAACGCCATGGTATTCATTGGTATGATTTCCAATATCAAGGCACTCTAAATTCAACATTTAAAAGAACAATAATTAATAATGATATATACAATATTTTAAATAAATATAATACAATTGAAAATTGGACATTAAACTGGACTCATTCACAAAAATTTGATCCTACTCAGAGGATGTCAATCCAATATAACTACATATCAAGCAGAGATGTATTTAATCAAAATGAAGTTGACATTAATAATAGATTAAAGCAGAATTTAAATTCATCATTTAACTACAATAAGAATTGGAAAGTTAGCTCCTTATCTATAGGATTTAATGAATTTCGTGATCTTTCAATAGAAAATAATTGGCCAATTAATGTATTACCCCTTTATGAAAATATTTATAAATCATATAAATTTCAAGATGGTCCTAAAATTAATTTTAACTCAGGCTTGAGGAAAATATTTGGTCCAGGTGATAAGTTTTATAATAGTTTTGCAGCCTCATATTCTTTGAAATCTAGTTATGGTAGGAAGGATTTTATGTTAATTAGGCAAGATGATCAAAATTGGTCTAATGAAGACACTATAAAAATCAAGAAAGGCGGAGTAAAACATTATGCTATTATAAGTGCACCACAAAATATGTTTGGTTGGCTAACATTTAATCCAAGTGCCTCTATTAGAGAAGATTGGGTTCTTAACTATAAAAGCTATAGTGATATATCAAATCAAGTTAGTGAGGTGCAAGGATTTAAACGTCGATTATTATGGGAATCGTCGTTATCACTTTCATCAAAAATATATGGTCTATTCCCAATAAAGCTTGGGAAATTAAATGCATTACGTCATGTTATATCTCCTGGTATCAGCTTGAATTATAAACCAGATTTTTCAAAATCTAAATTTGGTGGTGATAATTATTTTCAACAAAGTGTAGATGGTGATTTATATGATTATTTTTCAGGTTCTTATGTTGGCGCAACTCCAATTGGAGAGAAGCAAATTATTAGGTTTACTATTAATAATGTTTTCCAAGGAAAAATCAAGTCAGTTAATGGTAGTTATAAAAAACTTAATATTATGACATGGAATATGACAATGGATTATAATACTCTAAAAGAAGATTATAAGCTTTCAGATTTAAAATCCTCAGTGCGTTTAAAAAATTTTTCAGGTTCAGATTTGTTTAACTTAGGTTTTACTCATAGCTTTTATCATAAAGACAATAATAATATTCCTCTTGATAGTTTATTAATTCCATGGAAGGGTGAATTACCAACTTTGAAACATCTAGATTTAACTACTTCAATGAAGTTTTCTTTGAATGGATATAAATTTATAATTGATGAAGGCAGTAAAAAAGATGATGAAAATAATGAAAAAAAACAAAATTTATCTAATTCTAATAATCGTTCAAATACGTGGGAAACTAACTTAACATTTAATTATAAAGGCAATTGGGATCCCATATTAAAACTATGGGAATATAAGTTTACATTAAAAACAAATTCATCATTTAACCTTTCTAAATCCTGGTCCTTAACATATTTAGCAGATTTTGATTTAGTAGAAAAATCATTAAATTATCATAGATTTAAATTTTATCGATCTTTACATTGCTGGGAATTCGATTTTAATTGGTGGCCTAATGGAACTAGTTCAGGTTATTCATTAAAAATTAATGTAAAAAATCCTGATTTAAAAGATATAAAAATTGAATCATCAGATAGAAAACGTGGATTTGGTAGTTATTGATACTAATAAAAGAGTTTTTTTTTAATAAAATAATCAACAAAATTAAGTATGCAATTATGTGATAAATTAAATGAAAAAAATATTTTTTTCCCACTTGAATCAAATAATCGTTTAGATGCTATTGAAAAATTGTTAAATCATCTAAAAAATAATGGGTTCCTTAAGGCGACTGAAAAATTATTTAAACAAATTGAAGAGCATGAACAAATTTTTACTTCTGCTGCTGGAAGGGGTGTGGTCTATCCCCATGCAACATCATATGAAATAGATGAACTAGTTTGTATACTAGGGATTTCTATGAATGGAATCAACTTTCATTCTCCTGATAATCAATTATGTCATATAATTTTATTAACTTTAAGCCCTAAAGAAAAGCCAGTAGATCATAGAAAGTTTATCACTAGATTTAGAACAATGATTAAAAATCCAGATATTCGATCTGGTTTATTAGATATTACACAATCTCGTGATGCAATAGATATTTTGCACCAATGGGATATTGATCAATCTAAAAATGATGTATTATAAATGAAATATCAAAGCATTAGAGGAACTCATGATCTACTACCAAATGAAACGCCAATTTGGAGATTAATTGAAAATTTAATACATAGCTTTATGAAAAAATATGCTTTTCATGAAATTAGGACCCCCATATTTGAAAATACTGATTTATTCATAAGGGCTGTTGGTAAAGAGACAGACATCGTTACAAAAGAAATGTACAGTTGGATTGATCAAGGAGGATCATCATTAACCTTAAGACCAGAATTGACAGCGCCTGTGATTAGAGCTTATTTGCAACACAATTTAGGTAGTATTAATAAAATTACTAAATTATATTATATTGACTCATTGTTTAGAAGAGAAAGACCACAAAAAGGACGACAGAGACAATTTAATCAATTTGGGGTTGAGGCTATTGGTTCATCCTATCCAGAGCAAGATGCAGAAATTATTTCCTTAGCGTATAAGATGCTTAATAGATTTGATGTTGGAGATATGCTAGTTAAAATTAATAGCATTGGAAGTTCTGAAATTCGTCAATCTTACATTAAAAATTTGATTGATAAGCTTGAACCTATAAAAAAGAATTTATGTAAAACTTGTAATAATAGATTATCAAAAAATCCACTAAGATTATTTGATTGTAAAAATTCTCAATGTCAAGAATTATTAGATCTGCATGCACCATTAATTTCTTCAAATTTAACTAAACAAGATGAGATACATTTTAATGAAGTTCTCCATCTTCTTGATTTATTAAAAATTTCATATGTTCATGATAAAAAGCTAGTACGTGGTTTAGATTATTATACTCGAACAACATTTGAGATAACATCAAGTAAGTTAGGTGCTCAAAACACAATATGTGGTGGAGGAAGGTATGATATTTTGGTTGAACAAATGGGTGGGAAGCCTACGCCTGCAATTGGTTTTGCAATGGGTATTGAAAGATTAATTATTGCTATGAATAACAACAAAGTTGTTGATGAAAAACTAGATGTTTATATTGTATTATTAGGAGGGAATGCAATTGAAATTGGAATAAAGATTGCTGAGGATTTACGTATTAAATATAATAAAAAGGTGATTTTAGAGACAATGAGAAGAAGTTTAAAATCTCAAATGAAAGATGCAAATAATAAAAATGCAATTTATACAATCATAATTGGTGAAAATGAAATTAAGTCTAATCAATTTATAATAAAGGAAATGAGCTCAGGAAAACAGAGTAATGTTACTCTTGAAGGAATATTGGGCTTCTTTAAAGAATAATGTCATATAAATATTGTATTCTCATTCATTATCATGAGATATCAATTAAAGGTGATAATAGAAAATGGTTTGAAAATATTTTAATAAAGAATATAAAAAACCATTTAGTTGATTTGCCATACTCGAGCATTAATCTTAATGCTGCAAGAGTATTTTGTTTTGGAATAAAGATTGATTTATGGCATGAATATGTTAGTAGATTAAATTGTATTATGGGTGTTAGACATTCAACAAAGATGATACAAATAAATAGTGGTCTAGAAAAAATTAAAGATGCTACAATTGAAATTTTAAAAGGGACAAGTTTTTCAACATTTAGAGTTTCCACTAAACGTCAATACAAAGATTATAAGATGACTTCACAAGAATTAAATATAGAGATTGGAGCATTTGTACAAAAACAATTAAATAAAAATGTAAATCTTAAAAATCCTGATATTAATATAATTATAGAGATAGTTAAAGGAATGGCATATGTGGGATATAAAAGAGTATTAAGCTATGGTGGTTTACCTGTTGGATCTGGAGAAGAAGCAATTAGCTTGATTTCTTCAGGGATAGATTCCCCCGTGGCTTCATTTGAAATGATTAAACGTGGAGTTAAATTAACTTATATGCATTTTCATAGTGCTCCGGCCACTAATCGTCAATCAATAAAAAATGTTGAAGAGATAATTAAAAAATTAGTTCATTATCAAATAGATGTTAATATATTATTTGTTCCAATATTAGAAATACAAAAAGCTATTATGGAAAATAGCCCAAATAAATTTTGGGTTATACTATTTAGAAGAGCTATGATACAGCTTGCATGTAAGTGGGGTCTTAGTATTGGAGCATCAGCATTAATAACGGGTGAAAATGTCGGTCAGGTTGCATCACAAACTTTATCAAATATTAGAGCAATAGATGATGCATCAATATTGCCAATAATTCGCCCATTGGCTGGCTATAACAAAGATGATATTGTTAATAGAGCAAAAGAAATAGGAACTTATGAGATTTCTATTGAGCCATATCAAGATTGTTGTTCATTTTTTGTACCTGCCCATCCAGTAACCAAAGCGAAATTAAATATGGTGCAAATGTTGGAATCAAAGATCAATTTTAATAATTTATTTTCTGAAGCAATTGATAATTCAGAAAATAAATTATTCAATTTGAAAACAATATTGAATTAGATAATGAAAAATACAAATAATATAAAATTGATTTCTTGGAATGTAAATGGCATAAGAGCTGTTTTAAAAAAAGGTTTTATGGATTTTTTAAATAAGTACGATCCAGATATAATATGTCTTCAGGAAACAAAAGCTCATAGAGAACAAGTTGAAATTAATTTAGAAAAGCATCCTTATCAATATTGGAATTCAGCTATTAAAAAAGGGTATTCTGGTACGGCGATATTTTCAAAAATAGAGCCTATTAATGCTAACTTAGGCCTTGGTATTGAAAAACATGATCAAGAGGGAAGAGTAATATGTCTAGAGTACAAAGACTATTTTTTGGTTAATGTATATACACCCAATTCAAAAAGGGATTTGTCTCGATTACCATATAGACATAATGAGTGGGAAAAGGATTTTTTGAAATTTATCAAATCTTTAGAAAAAATAAAGCCAGTGATAATTTGTGGAGATCTTAATGTAGCTCACACAGAAATTGATTTAGCCAACCCAAAAACAAATAAAACAACCAAGTCATTTCCGGGGAATGCGGGTTTTACTGATCAAGAAAGAGAAAGTTTTTCAAGGTTATTAGATGCCGGCTATATTGATACATTTAGAGAAAGTCAAAAAGATGGGGGGCATTATTCATGGTGGAGCTATAGAGCAAATGCTCGACAAAGGAATATTGGATGGAGGATTGATTACTTTTGTGTTTCACAACGATTACATTCATATTTAAAAGAGGCATTTATATTACAAAATGTTTTAGGTTCAGACCATGCACCTGTTGGAATTGACTTAAATATCTAAATTATAATGACTATTTCACAAATCAAGTATCTTCGATCACTACATAATAAGAAATACCGTCAAAAAGAAAAAAAAATAATTTTAGAGGGAAAAAAACTTATAAATCAAGTTTTAAATTCAAATACAAAAATTGAATGTGTATGGTTAAGTCATGCTTTTATAGAATCGACATCAGGTCAAGAATTAAAATTAAAATTAAGTAAAAAAAGTATTAATTGGGAAGTCGCATCAGAAAAATCAATAGCAAGAGTATGTGAAAGTAA
>CAYFHL010000047.1:0-9719 GCA_964342955.1 uncultured bacterium | reverse complement strand
AGATATTGATAATAATGGAACTAATGAAATTATTTTTGGTGATGATAATGGGATTATTCATATTATTAATCAAGATGGGACAGAATTTTCATCTGATATTTTTCCATACGAATCTTCAGGTAGTCCCAATGATATTTGGGGTTCTGCTTCTGGTGATGACTTAGATGGAGATGGTAATTTAGATTTTGTTATCGGTTCAAAGAACAAACATTTATACATTTTTGATCAGAACGGATTAAAAACTAATTATATAGCTAATAAATATATTACAAGTACACCTACTATTGGCAATATGGATGATGATGATGATTTAGAGGTAGTTTTTGCAGGGTATCAATCATCGAATAAATTATTTGCAATTAATCATGATGGCACTGATGTGGAAGGATTTCCTATAACGATTGGTGAGAAGGTAAAGGCAAGTGTTTCTTTGGCTGATTTTGATGGTAATGGAAAGGATGACATAGTTTTTGGAACAGATGATGATAATATATATTTATATATGGATGATGGTACTGTTGCAGAGGGTTTTCCGTTTACTACAGGAGATAAAGTTCAATCTGATCCTGCAATTCTTAATTTAAATGGTGAGATGATTATATTATGTGGAAGTAATGATGATATGCTTTACGCTATTAACAGTGATGGAAGTTTAAGATTTACTGTGGAGACAGGTAATAAAGTTTTAACCTCGCCTAGTTTCGTTGAGTATAATAGTCAACTATATATATTTTTTGGTTCAGATGATGGTAATGTTTATGCTGTAAATCAATACGGTGCCCCTCATTATGGTTGGCCAAGGTCTATTGGTTCAGCTATTGGAGGTTCTGTTGTTTTTGCTGACTTAAATAATGATGGAGAGCCAGAAGTTGTTATATCAACAGAGTTGGGAGAGATCATAGTTTATGATCTGTATGGAGAGTTATTTGCACCGTTTCCAATTGTTAATGAATACTCATTTTTAGGATCTCCGATGGTTATGGATATAGATGGTGATAATGATTTAGAAATATTGGCAGGATCTAGTGGAAATATATCTGTTATTGATATTAAAGAAGAAGGTAGTGCTGAAAATTTATGGAGTGTGTTCAAAGGTAATAATCGAAGAAGTGGATATTATGTTGCAGGAGATATATTATCTAATGATTTAGGAGATATGCCTAGAGAATTTAAATTACATTCAATTTATCCAAATCCATTTAATGCAACGACACATATAGAATATGAAATACCAGAAATAGCTACTATAGATTTATCTATATATGATCTACAAGGTCGTAAAGTAGATATTATATACTCAGGTATAAAAAAACCAGGTTTACATCATGCTAATTGGAATGCAGATAGTTTTTCAAGTGGAGTTTATTTATTGAAAATGTTTGCTTCTAATCAAAGTAATCAAACCCAATATTCTTTTACCCAAACGGTTGTATTAATTAAATAATTTATTTTTATAATGAAGATAATAAATTATATTTTTTATGTCTAAAACCAAGTTATCAAGAACATTTGTGAATTTATATGGAATTCCATTGGTGATGTTTATTTTATGGGCTGGAGACATTAGATATTATATTCCTATATATTCGCTATTCATTTTATTGATATTATTAGTTTCTGCCTCTGAATATTCAAATTTTATTACGTTCAATAAATCTAATCCAAGTTTTATGACTTTAAAAATATTTATTATTATAACTCAACTTTTTAGATATCTAGATAATATAAATATTTTACATGATCTTCAATATATGATGTATATTGTGATTTTTATGATATTAGTTTTGTTTTTTATAGAATTAATTAACAGTTCTCAAGCATCTCTATATAATATTATGTTTATCCTTTTTGGATATATTTGGATATGCATGATGCTTGGATCTTTATCATTAGTACGTAATTTTCAATTAAATAACATTGATATTGGTTATCAATTAACATTAGTTTTATTCCTATCAATTTGGTGTTGTGATACTTTTGCCTATTTTTTTGGAAAGAACTTTGGAGAAAAAAAAATTATGCCATCAATTAGCCCCAATAAAACGTGGATAGGTTCTATTGCAGGCTTGTTTGGTAGTTTGATAGTATGGCTTATCTTTTATAAGTTGAATTTATTTTCTGGAATTATGAACTTCAATCAAATTATAATTATATCTATAATTATTGGATTTTTCGGTCAATTAGGTGATTTTTCAGAATCGTTGCTTAAAAGAAATGCTAAAATCAAAGATGCAAGTCAGATACTGAAAGGTCACGGAGGTGTATTAGATAGGTTTGACTCATTAGCATTTGCAACTCCAATGATGTACATATATTTGAAATCATTTATATTTTAATGGCTAAAAATATTAATACAGAAAAAATACAAGTAATTTTAGCAACGGATTGTGGTTCAACGACGACAAAAGCTATTTTGATTCAAAAAAAAGATAGTGAGTATAGGTTAATTAATAGAGGTGAAGCACCAACTACTGTTGAAGCACCATTTGAAGATGTTACTAGAGGAGTGCTAAACGCTATTCTAGAATTAGAAGAATTATCAGGCCGAAAATTATTAGATGGAGAAGTTATTATGACACCTTCTATTGCTAGTCAAGGTGTTGACTTATATATATCTACAAGTTCAGCAGGAGGTGGTTTGCAAATGATGGTAGGTGGTGTTGTAAAAGGTATGACTGGTGAGAGTGCGCAAAGGGCTGCTTTAGGCGCTGGTGCTATAGTAATGGATGTCCTTGCTTCAAATGATGGTCGATTGTATCATGAAAAAGTAAATAGAATTCGTCAATTAAGACCCGATATGATATTACTTTCTGGTGGTATAGATGGTGGAACCATTTCACATGTAGTAGAATTAGGTGAAATTTTAGAAGCCGCAAATCCAAAGCCACGGCTTGGAATTAATTTTAAATTACCAGTAATATATGCAGGTAATAAAGATGCAGCTGATCCAATTAAAAAGAGATTAGCTAGAATTACAGATTTAACGATTTCCCCTAATATTCGACCAACTTTAGAAGAAGAAAATTTAAAGCCTAGTAGAGATAAAATTCATGATTTATTTATGGAGCATGTAATGGCGCAAGCTCCGGGATATAAAAAATTAATGTCATGGACACATACACCAATCATGCCAACACCAGGAGCTGTTGGCAATATAATCAAGACTATAGCAAAAAAAGAAAATATTTCGCTTGTAGGTGTTGATATTGGAGGTGCAACAACTGATGTGTTTTCAGTATTTCAGGGGCAATTTAATAGGACAGTAAGTGCAAACTTAGGAATGAGTTATTCAATTTGTAATGTGCTCGCTGAATCTGGCATTAATAATGTTTCTAGATGGGTACCATTTGAATTAAATGAATTAGACTTATCTAATACCATTGGTAATAAAATGATTCGACCAACAACCATACCTCAATCATTAAAAACACTAATGATTGAACAAGCTTTAGCAAGAGAGGCTTTAAGATTATCTTTTAAACAGCATAAAGAATTTGCTGTTAGTTTGAAAGGAGTTCAACAAGAGCGAACTATATCGGATACTTTTGAACAAAGTAGTGCTGGAGAAACGTTAGTGAATTTAATGCACATGGATCTATTAGTGGGTTCAGGTGGTGTTCTATCTCACGCACCAAGAAGAGAACAGGCTGTAAGAATGTTGATTGATGCTTTCTTACCTCAAGGGATTACTCAGATTGCTGTAGATTCTATATTTATGATGCCACAATTAGGAACATTGTCTGCTGTACATCCGGAAGCAGCATTACAAGTATTTGAAAAAGACTGCCTAGTTCGATTAGGTACATGCATAGCTCCAGTAGGTAAAATTAAAGGAGAAGGCACCATACTAAAATATAAATTTATTTATAAGAATGAAGAAATTAAAGGAGAATTAGCAAAAGGTGATATTAAGATTTTACCGTTCCCATTTGAAGATATAAAATCTGAACTGGTACCAATAAAAAACTTAGACATTGGATCTGGGAAAGGTGAGACTATAAAAAAATATATAAAGGGTGGAGAGGTTGGAATTATATTAGATGGGAGAGGAAGAGAACCCTTTATACAAGAATATTTTAATAGTAAATCAAACTTAATCAAATGGTCTAAGTCAACAAATGAATATCCAGAGGAACCTATTTAAATGTCAAGATCATATACTCCAGGATTAAAAGTATTATCTCATGCGATTGTAGAGAAGAAACGTCTTTTGCCTCTAAAAGGTAAAGTTAATATAAAAAAAGGAGACAAGGTTTCTCCTGAAACGATTGTTGCAAGTACTGAAATACCTGGGAATGTACAAATGATAAACATAGCAAATAAATTAAATATAGAACCAGAATTGGTGCCTGAATCTATGCTAGTAAAAATAGATGAAAATATTTCAAAAAATCAAATTATTGCTGAAAACAACGGTATTTTTGGATTCTTTAAAACTAATATTCAATCCCCTATAGATGGAACACTTTCCAATGTATCTAAGATAACGGGGCAAGCAATTTTATCTGAATTACCTATACCTATTAATGTTGATGCCTACACTTCTGGTATTGCTATTGAAATTATTCCAGAAGAAGGTGTTGTAATAAAAACTGAAGCCTCAATTATTCAAGGAATTCTTGGTATCGGTGGTGAGAATAGAGGGAATATCAAAGTTGTCGTATCAGGCCCTGATCAACCTTTAGTAGAAGATATGATTACTAGTAATCTCAAAGGAAAAGTAATTGTTGGAGGTTCATATCTATCAAGAGATGTTTATCAAAGATGTAAACAAGTAGGGGTGTCAGGTATTGTGACAGGGGGTTTTAATTATCATGATTTATCTCAAATTTTAGGATATTCTTTAGGAGTCGCTATAACTGGTTCAGAGCAGATTGGACCAAGTTTAATAATTACTGAAGGTTTTGGAAAAGTACCTATGGCATTAAGAACATTTGACTTATTGCAAAGTAATGAAGATAGGTTTGCGGCTATAAATGGGGCTACTCAAATAAGGGCAGGAGTAATCCGACCAGAAATTTTAATACCCATTGAGAATAATACAAATAGTTATAAAGCCAATAATAATACTGAGACAATTATATCAAGTGGTTCAATAGTAAGGGTGATTAGAGATCCATATTTTGGGCTGGTAGGAAAAGTAAAAAGTCTACCTGCAGAACTACAGAAGATGGAATCAGAAACAATGGTAAGAGTTGCAGAAATAGATTTTGAAAATGGTCAAAATGCAGTTATACCTAGGGCTAATTTAGAAATGATTCTTCAATGATTAATATGAGCAATAATATATCAAAAAATCGTAGTATATTAACAAAATTTGCAAAAAAAATAGTTGACCGTGGTATGTCAGTACCTGCTATATTTTTTCTTGAAATGATAAAATACATGTCATTTATTGCAAGTCAGTTTATGATATTTATGGGGCCAGTAATTACAAGTTTTTTACGTTCTGAGCCCTATTATAATATGGCTAACTTATTGGAAGATAAAAAAAACGTTGAATTTTTAATGATTGAAATAGAACGTTTAGAGGCAAGAATAAAAAATAATAAAAGGACAAACTCAAATGCTTGATAAGAGAGTTATAATGATAGTTACATTCATTTTATCAATGATATTATTTTTAAATGGAGAGGGTTCAATATTTGTAGAAGACTCTAAATTATTGTTTTCATCTGTAATTTTAGTATCTGTAATATTTTATTATTATATTGATAGAGCAAAATCAGGTGAAAAAATATTTCTTCGTACAATTCCAGGTTTAAAAGCAATGGAAGATGCAGTTGGTAGAGCGACTGAAATGGGTAAGCCTGTCCTTTTTGTGCCTGGTATAATGGATATGGATCAGGTTGAAACAGTATCAGGTTTAATTTTGCTAGGACATGTATCTGAAATGACAGCTAATTATGAAGCAGGATTAAATGTTCCAGTTTCTAAAGCAATTGTTATGGAAGCTGCAAGGGAAACATGTAAAGAATCTTATTTGAAGGCTGGTCGTCCAGATCTCTATTATGATGATATGGTACATTATTTAACTGATGATCAATTTGCTTATGCTGCTGGAATTAATGGCATTATGAAACGAGAAAAACCTGCTGCTTGTTTCTATCTAGGTAAGTTTTATGCTGAATCTTTAATACTAGCTGAAACAGGTAATTCTATTGGAGCTATTCAAATTGCGGGTACGGGATCTCCATCTCAAATTCCTTTTTTTGTTACGGCATGTGATTATACTTTAATAGGTGAGGAATTTTTTACAGCTAGTGCCTATATGTCAAACAAGCCAGAACTGTTAGGAAGTATTAAGGGCCAGGATATAGTTAAAATGTTTGTCATGGCATCAATGATTGTAGTTGTATGCTTCGATGCATTATTTCAGCTAGGATTAATAGAAATTAATATTTTGAACTTATTTTAGAAAGGTTTAATATGGTATTAAAAAGACATATTCCATTATTTATTGTTATCTTTGTTGGTCTATTAACACTCTTTGGACATTTTATTAAGAATGAAAATATCCAAAATTTTGTTAATAATGATGCAACACAGTGGTTTGATATTATTGCTTCGTTTGCAATATTTTTAGGTGCATTTAATCTTTTAAAACTTCAATTGATTAAAGTAATTAAAAAACAAAGCAACTGGCAATATAGTGTCCTTGCAATATTTGGATTTATTTTTTCAATTTTTGCAGGTTTTTTCTTTAGAGGAGCAAATTATATAACTTTATCGGACTATGATTTCAATCAAATTAATCAAATAGCACCAATCATATACGATGAAATTCAAGAATCTGATATTAATAGTATTATTGAAGATATGAATGCTAATTCAATTTATAAAGTAGATAAAATTTATTTTACACAAAAATCTGCTCAAGTATTTATTGATAAACTTTTAAAATTAAATATTATAAATAGCCAAGTTAAGATAAAATCTGTAGATTGGGGTGTACATGTTCAAACAGAAGGATCGCTATTTCATTGGATGTTTTTCAATATTTTCACACCTCTCTCTGCAACAATGTTTGCATTATTAGCTTTTTTTGTTGCTTCTGCATCATATAGAGCATTTAGAATAAGAAATTTTGAAGCAACGCTTCTCTTAGTTGCAGGAATTATTTTAATGCTAGGTAGAGTTCCTGTCGGCAAATTAATTCCGTGGTGGTCAGTAATAATTATGTATGCCTTAGCTTTTGGAGCTATCGCTGCTCCTTTTATTAAGAGTAGGGTATATATTCTATTGATAATATGTTCATCTTCAATTTTATTTATAACTTTAGGTTTTATGTTGAACTGGAATAACTCTCCACCTTTATTTTTAACTATTACGGCAATACAAGATTGGATATTTGATTATCCAACAGCAGCAGGTTCAAGGGCTTTAATGATAGGTATAGCTTTAGGCATTATTGCAACATCTTTTAGAATTATTGTTGGTATTGAAAGATCATTTTTAGGAGAATAGATATGGAGTTAATAAAACGTATTATTATTAGATTAGGAACTTTAGATAGAAGAATAATATTCTTGATAGTTGGATTGTCTGTTTTAATTCCTTTAATTAAACCGGAATGGGTTGCATTGCCAATATTACCCCGTCCTCATTCTCAAATAGTATTTAATGAGATAAATAAATTAAACAAAGATGATAAAATCCTTTTATCATTTGAATACGGGCCAAGTACTATGCCAGAGATACATCCAATGGCAATAGCACTACTTAAACATTTATTCTCAAAAAATATCAAGGTATATGGTACTGCTTTATGGCCAGATGGTAATTTTATGTCTACGGATGCATTTTCTCAAATTTCAAAAACATTTGGTAAGAAGTATGGTATTGATTATGTGAATTTAGGTTATAAGCCTGGTGCAGAAGCAGTTGTTAAGGGAATCGCATCTGATATAAACACACTTTATTCTGTTGATTTAAATGGAACTAAATTAGCTGAAATACCGATGATGAAGAATATTAAGAATATTAGTGATTTCGATTTTGTTTTTAGTTTGTCAGCAGGGTTTCCAGGATCAAAAGAATGGGTTCAATATGCATGTGATCCAGCTAATATTCCTATGTCAACGGGTTCCACTTCGATCCAGGTTACAGATATTATACCATACGTAGAAAATGGTCAGATTCGTGGAATTCTAGCTGGGATGCCAGGTGCTGCTGAATATGAAAAATTAGTAGATGATGAGTTGAAAAAAAATGGATTGAACCCACAGCCAGGTGAGGCTTCTAGTATGATGGCTGCTCAATCAATTGCACATGTAATGATCGTATTATTTATAATACTTGGTAATATTACATATTTTTTAACGCAACGTAAGAATAATTAAAGGATTTATATATGTTTAATATTGAAGTAATAAGTGCGTGGATAGCTGTATTCTTAACATTAAGTATATTTAGTTATTTATATGATGATAATCCATTCTATAAAGCAGCCGAACACTTATTTATTGGTATATCTGCTGGTTATGGAGTTGTGATTGCATTTTGGCAACAAGTACGACCTAATTTATTCGGTAGATTATGGCCAAAATTAGAAGAAAATAGTGAGAGTTTATTTAATCAATTTTGGTATGGAATATATGAGATATTAAATCAGTTCAACACACTTTTTGGGGTATTTGATAGGAGTGTTTTCCCAGAAGGTGGAATTGATGGATACGATTCCATACGTTTTATTTATATCATTCCCTTTATCCTTGGAATATTTATGCTAATGCGATTAATACCAAGTTTAGGTTGGTTAGCGCGATGGTCTATTGCATATATTGTAGGAATGGCCGCTGGGTTAAGATTCTATGGATTTTTAAATTCAGATATTTTATTACAAATAAAAGCCTCTACAATTGATCTCTCTTCGGATTGGGGTACAATTATAAATTCAATAATTGTATTTGTTGGGACTTTAACTGGATTGATTTACTTTTTCTTTTCAAAAGAGCATACAGGTGTAGTAGGTCGATTAAGCAAAATTGGTATTTATTTTTTAATGATTAAGTTTGGTGCATCATTTGGGTTTGCAGTAATGGGAAGAATATCTTTATTAATTGGTAGAATTAAGGCATTAGAAACATATAATTCTGCAGAATATTATTATTCTACAATATTTTTACTTATATTGATGACATCTATTTTGATATTTTGGACTTATAAAAAAAATAATAGAGAACAATTGGATATATAGTATAAATGAATATAAATATAAACTTTAGGAGAGTAATCTGATGAAAGACTTTTTAAGTGCTTTAGAAATTAAAGAAAATAATTATGGTGCATGCTTTGGAGCAAAGAGTTGGAAGAAAAGTACTAATTCTGGCAAGATAGATTCAGTAAATCCTGCAACAGAAGAAATTATTGGGTCTGTTTATCAGTGTTCTGAGAATGATTATGAATCAATTATTGAAGAATCAAATGAAGTGTTTAAAGAATGGCGGATGGTACCTGCTCCAATAAGGGGGCAATTGATTAGAAAAATGGCTGATGAACTCCGATGTAAAAAGGATGTATTAGGAAGTTTGGTTAGCTTAGAAATGGGAAAGATCAAGGCTGAAGGTGATGGGGAAGTACAGGAAATGATTGATATTGCTGACTTTGCAGTTGGACTTTCACGACAATTGTATGGTCTTACAATGCATTCAGAGCGTCCTATGCATAGAATGTATGAGCAATGGCATCCTCTTGGTAATGTTGGTATTATATCTGCA
>CAYFHL010000046.1:0-10036 GCA_964342955.1 uncultured bacterium | reverse complement strand
AATTTGATTTTTTCCGCCCATTCAACTAAAACTATCCTACCTGAAAAAAAATAATCTTCGAGACCGATATTTAGCCATTCTTTAAGATTATCTTTTCTGTAACAATCAATGTGTACTACCGGTATTTTTGTTGGATACTCATTTATTAGTGTAAAAGTTGGAGAAGTAACCCTTTTATTATATTTCATTCCTTCCAATATCCCCTTTATAAAAGTAGTCTTACCTGATCCTAAATCTCCAATAAACCCAATAACATCATCTGGCTGCAAATAATTTGAAAATTCTTTGCCCAATTGTATTGTATCTCTATAATGTGATGTTGTTTTACCATTCCAACCAGCAATCAATTATTTTTCCCTTCCATTATTGCAATTGGTAAAACCATTTCATCTAAAGAAACTCCACCATGTTGAAAACTATTTTTATAAATTTTAACAAACTTATTATAATCATTTGGATAAACAAAAAAGTAATTTCCCTTAGCTATTATATAATTAGAATTAGTATCATGTATAGGTAAATTAAAAGATGCTGGATCATTAATAATAATTCCTGCCTTATTATTGACTTTTATATTTTTTCCATATTTATAACGTACTCCAACAGATGTTTCACGATCTGCCTTTACTTTAATTGGTTTATTAACTTTTGTAATTCCATGATCACTTGTTAAAATAATTTTATGTCCCCAGCTACTTAATTCTTCTAGAACCTTTATAATCCATGTATTTTCAAGCCACGAACATACTGCTTTTCTATAAGCCGATTCATCTGGTACCATTTCTTGCAAAACTTTAGATTTTGAACGTGAATGACCTAAAATATCAACAAAATTGATCACTAAGGCTAATAAATCAATGCCTTTGTAATCATTAATTCTATTTTCTAACTTATTTCCTTGAGTATACTGGGATATTTTAATGTATTTCATAGATTTATTTTCAAATCCATCCCTATCCATTTGATCCCTTAAAAATATTTTTTCATACCTGTTCATACTAATCTCATCTTGCCACATATCATCCCATATTTCTCTATATTTAAGTTGTAATTCATTCGGATATAACCCACTAAAAATTGCATTTCTTGAGTAAGGTGTAGCTGTAGGCAAAATAGATAACATATGATCTGTTTGTATGTGAAACAAATGAGAAAGAATAGGTGTCATTGCTTTCCACTGATCATATCTTAAGCAATCTATTACAATTAAAACTACCTTTTCATCATTTATTAATTTTGGGTTTATAAACTTACTAAAAACATCAGTTGTCATCAATGGCTTACTTTTTGAATTTATAAAATGGATATATTCTTTTTCAACATAATTAGTAAATCGTAAATTAGATTCAGATTTTTGTTCTTCTAATAAATCTCCTAATCCTTGATCACCAAACTCATCAAATTTTATTGACCAATCTACTAATTTATCTACGATCGAATACCAATCGCCTAATTGTTGCGCAGATTCTATATCAAATGAAATCTTTTTAAATGATTCTAAATAATCTTTTGCTAATCTATCTGATTGAATCTTTCTTGATTCAAGAATATTTTTACAAGCAATTAGTATTTGACTAGGATTAACAGGTTTTGTTAGATAATTAGAAATTTGTGCCGCAATAGCTTCTTCCATAAACCATTCTTCTTCATTTTTAGTTATCATGACAATTGGTATATCGGGATTCTCATCCTTAATATATTTTAAAGTTTTCAATCCATCTAAACCTGTCATCATTTCATCAAGCAATACTAAATCTATTTTTTCATTTGAACAGATATCGATAGCATCTTCTCCTGAATTAACAGGTGAAACTAAATACCCCTTTGACTCTAGAAGTAAAATATGAGGTTTGAGCAAATCAATTTCATCATCAGCCCATAAGATGTGTCCTTTTGAATTCATTACTTTGAAGTCAATTGATATGCACCATCCCAACTTTTACCAGGAGAATTTTCTTTAAATTCTTCACATCTTAATATATAAAATTTACAAGGTGTCGTTGGTCTACCAATATAGTCTTCTTCTAGCTTATGACATTTTTCAAATGTTTTAATTGCTTCATCCCATTCTTGATTAGTATATAGCTTTATAGCTTCATCCCATAGCGGTAGAATCTGTTTATATATTTCTGGCTCTTTACCTTTTTCACTAATTAATTCATATGTTCTTTCAGGTTCACTACGTCCTTTTACAATAGCATAATCTAACATTCTAAATGTAAACTTATCTTTGACTTTTTCATATATTTTTGAACCTACTTGAGTTTCTATTCCATATTGTTTCGCACCAGATTCCAATCTTGCGGTTAGATTTACAGTATCTCCCATCATGGTATAGTTCATTCTCATTTCTGAACCCATATTTCCTGTAACCAATGAGCCACAGTTTACTCCGATTCTGTGTCTCATATTATGAACTATTTCTGGCCATTTTTCTCCTTCACTCTTCCATTTTTGGCGAAGTTCTTCTAATTTTTCATTCATTTGGCAACAAGTTAGACAAGCTAAGTACTCATGATCATCTATTTCAACTGGTGCTCCATAAAATGCTATAATGGCATCACCAATATATTTATCTAAAGTACCTTTATTTTCTAACAGAATATTCGTCATAGCATTTAAATATTCATTTAAAAGTTCAACTAAATCTGGGGCACTCAACTTTTCTGAGAATGTTGAAAAACTTGCTATATCTGAAAAGAATGCAGTATTATAGCCTTCCTCACCACCTAATGATGGCGCCTCTCCTGATTCAAACATTTGATCAATAAGTTCCGGCGAAACATAATTACCAAATGAAGCCTTTAAATATGCCTTGTCTTTGCCTTCTGTAAACAATTTATAAGTTAAATTAATTCCAAATGGCAAAATTATTGCAGACATTGGAAATAGAACTGGAATCATCATTGATTCTCCAACTCCGGGGGCATTAATCGACTGATTAGTTACTAACTTATATATCCACATATAATCACTTAGGAATGCACCTATCGAATAAGAAATCCATAATATCACTTCAACTGCCATTACAAGGAAACCCCACAATGGTGGAGCTTTACTAACAAAGATTAAAGTTAAAATAATAATGGCAAGAACAATAGACATTTGTAATTTAATATCATTACTGTTATAGCTTAATGCACCCAATGGAGTTTGGATATAATTTCCATTGATTAAATGCTGAATAGCATTAGCATGATATTCTACTCCTGGGAATTGGTACTGTTTACCATTGTAATTTGAGAAAGAAGATAACTTGAAATCCTGTTCTTCTGCTAGTGAAGTACCTAATATAACAATTTTATTCTTAAATGGATTTATAAAACCTTGTGATTCAAATATAGGAGCTAATATAGGATCAATATATTTATCCATCCAGTTTTGATCTTCAACATAAATCATCTCTTGAAATTCTTCATCGTAATAATCTTTGTCAGAAGTTAGATTGTAGTCTTCTGTATCTAAAATATTAGTTAATGGAAATCTTTTAAAAGTATTAAAGGAATTAGATGGGGGGCCAAAAAAATTAATAAGGAAGCCTTTACTTTTATCAGGATAATAATTAACTGCTAAAAGCAATGAATCTTTATTATCCTTAAATATTAATTGATCATTTTCAATTATAGGTTTAACATTTTCAATCCCTTTATATTTTAGAACTGATTCTAAAGCTAATGTGAAATATTTATTTGTATCTTGCATAGCAAAACTAAATGGCCAATAACTCCTTGAAAAACCATCAGAATCTTCTGGAATATTTACCAAACCATCACTTATATCTATATATTCATTTTCCATTATTTTCTCTGTTGGGGGAGAATAATAGCTTGGCGGTATTCTTGTTGCTTCATAATTTATTTTGGATGCCAGAACAACCTTTGTTCCTTTAGATTCAGCATAAGCTACTGCTTCACTAAACTTTTCATCTCCATCAATAATTGGAAATTCCAAATTATTATTTTCTTTATAATTTACTAAGTTTTTGGTTTGTTGATCTGGTTTATCAAAACTATAATCAATTACTACTACTTTTGCACCTGCATCTGCTAAGTTTCTGACTACTCTATACCATACATTACCTCTTGTATAAGGATATGGATCTGGAATTAATCTATATGATTCATCATCATTCTCAACAATTACAACATCATATCCATCATCCCATCGATTATTCTGATTAATATCATGACATTCTAAATAGTCTACGCATTCATTTTTATGGCAAACCTCTCCAGATTTTTCACATTCATCAATATCAACAAAATCTTCACCTTCATCCCATTTACTATTTCCAATATCGAATAATTCCTCATCAATATCCCACATCCCATTATTATTCTCATCAATATACTCTTCGGCGCTATCCCAAAGTCCATTACCATTTATATCATTAAAAATTTCACTATCATCCCAAGTCCCATTTCCATTAATATCTCTAATTGGTTCATTATCTTCCCATATTCCATTATTATTATCATCTCTAAATGGTTCAGCTGAGTCCCAAATGCCATTATTATTTATATCTTCAAATGGTTCTGGGCCATCCCAAACTCCATTACCTCTATCTGTAAACTCTTCATCAGGATCATACTTGTTATTTTTGCAGGATTCCTCTTCCCAGCAACCGACTCCCTCATTATTCAAAGAGTCTATTCCTAAATCATATATTTTGTTTTTGTCATCCCATATGCCATTATTATTTATATCTTCAAACTGTTCTTTATTATCCCACTTCCCATTTCCTTTATCAGTGAACTCATCCCATTCATCAAAAGAGCCATTACCATCTAAATCTACAAATGCCTCACCTCTATCCCACACTCCATTTCCTAAATCAGTAAAATCTTCATTTAAATCATACTTACCATTATTATTCTTATCATTATATGGCTCTTCATCATCCCACGTTCCATTATTATTTGCATCTAAAAAAGGCTCATTCAAATCAATAAAGCTTTCAGGCTGAGGTAATGCTGATTTTGAATCATTACCAGACAAAGGTCCACGAATTTTAAAACGAAAGTCATATAGTTTTAGCTCTAAAACATCAAAAGTTCCCAAATAGTGCATTAGAAAAACTAACAGAAATGATCCAATTCCAATTATGAATGTTGGGATGAGTGACTTAAAAAACTTAATAATTTTCCCATCTGATACATCCTGATTATTATCACCATTATTTGTTTCTGAAATTTTTTGATTTACCTGTTCGTTTTCAATGCCCTCATTAATATTTTCATTTTTAATAGATTCTTCTTCTTTCTTTTTATTCATTAATTATCCTTATTATTAAATTTTGTATACCATATTTGCAAAAATAAATGAGTTATTATCACTTTTTTTAGATTGAAATAGATAATTTATTCTATATTCATAATTAAAAGTTAATAATAGATGTTTTATAAATTCACATGTAGTAGAAAATTTAAGTAAATATTGTGTTATATCAATAGTACCTTCTCCATGCAAATATTTGGTACTGAATGTAACATTTTTAATAATGTTTGATACTTTATAGCTTGCATTTAAATCATACATCTTATATGTGTTCTGAAAGTTAGTACCATGATTTAATTTATTTAAATTTATCGAAAAACCTGTTGATAATTTATTCAGATAGTTTGAATTTATATTAAAACTATAGGCATTACTCATATAATTTTTGGGTTGATAATTATTGGATTGGATTGGATGTTCAACTAGTAAATCTTTTCTATTAGATGAATTTATACTTAATGTGTAAGAATGAATTCCTAAATATTTTATTTGATCACTCATATTAATTGAAAAACGATTTGTAATATTATTTTCTCTAGAATCAATTGTATCTAAGTTAAAAATTTCTAAACCTGATGTATCAAAGTAAGTATATTCATATATATCAAGATAATTTAATTCATTATTCCTATTTGTATAGCTAAAACCTAAGTTGAAAGTTGGTAAATCAATACCAGGAAGGAGAGAAATTTGAATTAAATTACTTTTAATTCGGGTGGAATTTTGAGATTCTTTTTCAATACCTTCCGTTGTAATATTCCATTTATAATTAAAAATTAAAATGTCATCAAATAATGGCACATAATCAGAAAAATATCGTACTTTATGATTATTTTGTAAGTATGGATTAAGAATTGAAAAAAATTGTGGGCCAATAGATTGAAGACCTATCTCTATTCTATGGCCTAAATAATTAAGATGTAACGAATTATATCTTGCAATAGATGGTTGATTTAATAAATTTAATATGCCCGATCCATTTAGTAACAAATTATTTGATATAAATGGACTTTGATTAATTCCATACTTGAATACATTTTCATTTGGTAATAGATCTAATGATGTATCTAATTCTATGTAATTCATAAATAATCCATCTATAATACCATCGTTAATACTATCTAAAGAACTCATTGTTAATACAGGATACCATGTATTATAATTAATATAACTTAAAGATAATCCTTGTTTATAATACATTTTATCTTGATCAAAATTAATTTTAAAATTAAATCCGTATAATATATTTTCTTGTGGTTTATTACCTATCCAATGTGATTCTAGAAACTGAGATTGATAATTTGGAAAAATATTTTCAAAAAAATTATAATAGTCTGTATAATTTATTGAAAAGCTAGAATCAGTAATATCAAAATAAGAATATAAACTAGGATCTATAGTATTTACAATCGAGTCAGGTATAAATATTATTGATGTTTCATCAAGTTTTATAACACTTTCAATATTATCTTTTACTTTTAAATAATCTATATCAAAATACAACTTTCCGCCAAATTTCAGTCCCGCATTCAATCCCATTACATTCTGTTCAAAAGTATAATTATCTCTACTCAAAGTAATTTGATTTTCAATTGAATTAAAACTAGATATAGTAATTGCATTATTCATAGGATTTCCCTGAACTTCTCTTAATGATTGACCATTAACTAAACTGAAGAAAATAAACCCCTGATTAAAATTTAAATTTAGACCTCTTATCCTTGATCCATTCAAACCATATTTATTAATTACAGGATATGTATCTCCAATATCTAAACTTATAATATCATTAAAAAAACTAAATGAATATCTATCCCATGATTGTTCATGTTTATCTTCTAAATTTGATAATCTTAGATTAGTCTTAATTTTTATCCATTCTAAATCTATCATATACTTTAAACCATAATTGATATAATTAACCTTTCTTATATCTGGATTATAGAGATTATAATTTATATTAATTTGTCCAAAATTTTGTTTAATAATAGATGGGCCAGACGATTCTGATAATACCATAAAATCCCAAATAATAGGATTAAAAATTTGTCCAAAATAATTTGTTAAGAGCACTTCAATTGAGTTATATCCTACTGGAATATGTTCTCTAGGCACTGTTAAATAATTTGAATTAATTTTAACAAAGCGAGTTATATCTTGGTTATTTAACAATACCTGAATTTTATTGCTATCTAAATCTTCAGTTTTAAAATAAGATAAGGCTACAAATAATTCATTTTTTTGTACAATTGATCTAGGTTTGGGGCTTATTATTACATAATTAGCATCAATCCCAATTAATTTATTATCTTTATTTACTCCTTCAACAATTAATTTTGGCATATCCACCTCTATTTTAACAGGGCTAGACTTAGGATTAGTTAGTGGAAAGGTTACCTCTCTTTGGTCAGATAGCTCCAATAATATATAATATTCAACAAATGGTTTAATTATATAATTCTTTGGAATTATTCCCATATACTTATTGCCCTCAATAATCATCATAGGAGTTTCAATATATTCTTGATTAACTTCGGGTCTATATAACAATGAAAAACGATGAATTTTTTCCCTATCTACACTAAGGTATGCATGAATCTCTACATTTTTAAGATATGGTATATTTCTTACTCTTTCATGTAATATCTCTTGAGCATAAATGTTACATATAAATATAATAAATGCTGTAATCTTAATCATTTAATTTTAAATTTTTATATTTTATTTTAATTTCTTTTCTTTGACCTTTATCATTCTCTAATTGAAATAAAATAATTTCTTCATTTATATTAGTAAGTATGGAATCAAGAGTCATGTTTCTTTGTTGCTCATCTTCTTCTACATTTTTTTCGCCCATATTTATTTCTAGTTGATCAAATTTCAATAAATCAATTTTATGAAATCTTTCCGTTGTTATTTGACCATCTTTCAAAGAATTACATAATTCACCAGATATTAATTCTTTCGATTCCTTATTTTTTTTATTATATATCTCTACTTCACCATTAAGATTGTATATAAAGTCACCTTCATCTAATACTGATTCAATCCAAAAAGAACCTTTCGATAAATTAATTTTTGAGTAATGTGTCTCAAATTCTAGTTCAACATTTATCTCATTTCTATTATCAATTTTTATTAAACCATGTTCCATTATTATCTTTTTTTTCAAGTCTCTTTTAATTAATTGTGATTCTATTTTAAAATCAGATTCTTGATAACAAATTAGTTTATTACCATCATCTAAAAAAACCACTTTAATAAAACTATTTCTTTTTAATTTTATTTCATCTGAATTTAGAATAGTCATTTCTGTTTTTAATGGTTTAAATTTATTAGAATTTTCACTTCTCACTTTGACTATACCCTTTAATTTTAATATAAGAGCTATTGGTTCAGCGCAATAGATTTGAGCTAAAAACATAATGGATAAAGAAATTAACTTTAAGTTCACTTAATTTCAATCTCCATGATTTTTATTCTACCCATTTCTAAAGTTTTTTGCAATTCTTGTATTTCTTGTTCAGATGCTTTTTTATCATTAATAAATATTTCAGAATTAGAAAATGTATATCCATATAATTGACCATTAATTTCAAATAGCGAATTATATTTTTTTGAACCTATAAAAGTTTTAATTAGATTCTTATCATTTATTGGCTTTTCCTTTATTGATATATTATTTGATTCTTCAATTTTAAATACAAATATTGGACTAAATTGATTTATAGTTTCATTTGTTGATTCAAATTTTCTTTGAATATTCCAAACATAACTCTTACCTATTTCTAGCTGTCTAACGCCATAGTTTGGATATTGAAAAAAATTTACATTATGTCCAATATCATAGTATTCTTTATCAGGCTCTAAAGGTATATGAGCAATATCATTAATTGCAGAAGCTAACGACTTATGGTTATCACTATTATATTCACATATACGTATACCATAACTACATTTATCACATTCATCTGATTGCCATTGAAATACTGGATGATTTGAAAAAATATAACTATAATCAATTTCATGTATATTCCCACCAGGAGAAATTAATTCTAAAACAAACGGATCAGAAATTTCTAATATGTGAATATATGAATCCAAAGAATTAATATCATTATATGAATCTAAAAGGTTAAATTTAAAAATAAGCCTACCTTGTGGTAATTTTCCTGTTGATGCAATATATTCAATCATTTTTGAAGCTTGAGGATTATCAAAAATGTTAGGTCCAATATAATTTTTATTTGTTATATATCCATTTGAATTAAATTGTGATTCAAGACCTAAATCTAAATTATTGAAATATATAATAGGAGAGGTTAAAGTTATTTTTGAAGTACCTTCATAAATTTTTTCCGTTGAAGTAAAGCCTAGCTGCGGTGAATATAATTCTAATGAATAGTTTAAATAAATTGTATTGGGAAAAGCACAATTTTCTGAAATTATTCTAAATTGATAAATATTTATATTAGAATAAGCCTCATCTAGATCTGAAGTAGACAAATAATATCTTGCTAGCTCATTATTAAAATATATATTTTCTAATTTATAATTACAATCTGCAAATATAAACTGGCAAAATAAAATTAATATGTTTATTGTATTTTTATAATTCAAAATAAACTTTATATAATAATAATAGCAAAAACTTAATTAAACTATAGTACCTCAACAAAGATAATAATAAAAAAGCCTCTATTCAAATAGAGGCTTTTATTTTTAATAAAATACCGGCAACGTCCTACTCTTCCACACT
>CAYFHL010000045.1:4663-10139 GCA_964342955.1 uncultured bacterium | reverse complement strand
AATATAAATATCATCATTAAAATATCTCGGTGTCCATATATCAAAATGACCCGCTCCCAAAATATTTATAAAACCATCCGATTGATTAAATGTTAAAATTTTTTCAAATGAAACTCCATAGTCTGTTGATTTATATATACTTCCTACTTCTTGCCATGCAGAGTAATCCCATTCATTAGCTAAAACATATATACTCTGATCTGATTGCTTGACAATCGTTCTTTTAATATATCCCCAATCTAATAAAAAGTCTAAACCAGTACTTTGCTCTAAACTAGCACCATCATTATCAGTATAAAAGAAATTCCCATTTGAGCCAATCAGCAAACGTCTCGTATTTTCAAATTCAATCAAGCGTAGCATTACAATACCATTAATTTGCAAATAGTCCGTTAATGATGTCCATTCCTCTCCATCTATCGTACCTCTCCAAATATTTCCACCTGAAGATCCACAATAAATCAGATTATTATCCCAATCTATTTCTGAAGTATGGATACGACCAGAAAGATTATTACTACCCTTCTCTTGCCAAAAACCATTAAGATCACGATTAATATTTTCAATTCGCCTTAAGCTTGGATCCCAGTTCGTATTTAAAAACAAATTTCGTCTTTTTTGCCTAATTTTATCTGTTTGCAATTTTCTGTTTCTTCGATCTATAGCTTTCCAATCATCATCTGGGTGAGAACGGTGTATATTTTTTATATATTCTTTTCTTTCATTCTTAAAATCTTTTCTTTTACTTTTTTTATCAATGTACTCTGTTGGTGTAGGATACTTGCCAAATATTTTGGGCTGATGATCAGACTGTTTTTGCCAAAACAATAAAATGAGCACATAAAAAATAAAAATTAATCCTGAAATGTTTTTCATAGTAAAATTTAAACTATCCTCCTAACATAATAATAATAAAGAAATAATTTGTTACAAAAAATCAGTTTTCTAAAATAATATTAGATAGTGCAATTATATCTAAAATATTAATATTGTTATCTTGATTAATATCTGCATTTTCATTTTCTTGTAATATACCCAAAATAATATTAATCGTCATTATTACATCTAAAATATCTAAATTACCATCAAAATTAACATCACCCAATAAATTTGTAGTAGGACAATAATTTCCATCAGGTGCTATTTGAGGCAAAACATATTGAGCATCTATAATGATATTATACATCGCTATATCTGTTGAGGCAAATAATTCTGGTGTGCAAAGCTCCCATTCATTATCTATTCCATTACAAGTTTGTGTATCATTTAAAATACCCATATGGCTTACCAAACACCAATACATATATTCAACAGCCATACATTCATAGTCACATGTCCAATCATCATAATGATACCATGCTTCTTCTGGATACTCATTAGGGATATTAATAAATTGTCCACCACGCGCAACATCCATCGCATCAGATAGCAAAGATGTATTGGGTCCTAAATTAAATGCCTCTGGATATACTTCAACATGTCCACAAACATTAATTGTATGTAATATTTCTTCTACTGTAGCATCATCTCCCCAATGACCTGGCTGAGATGGATCAATTTCATTCCGGAATAACACAGCACCAATACACCCATTATAATAATCTTCAACATCATCCATAGATTGAGACCATTCATTAGAAAATATTGGCATCATTGCTTCATTAGCGCTTAATGCTTCTTTAATAGATAAATCATCAACAATTCCATCTTCATTATTATCTAGTAATTCTGCAGCTACTGATGCCGCATGCAGGACTTTGGGATCAGATATCGTATTTTCAGCATAGATATGTATACAATCTAATACATTTATATACTTAGTAAAACTTGCCAATGCAGGACTATTAGGTTCCGGATTAGGCAAAATTTCAAAACACACTTCATTTTGCGAAAAAATAAATTGTTTTGTTAAAAAAAGTAAAATCAATATCTTCATAGTGTTCCTTTGTACAATAACAATTATTATTTTATTTTTATTAAAATATCTTCTTCAAAGAACAGGTATTCTTTTCCTTTATCTGATTGAAAAGTCCACATTTCAAAAAAACTATTTCCATTTTCTATTTGATCAATATACCTAGGTACACCATAAATCATTTCAACTTCTTTTTTGGTCATACCTAATATTAATTTATTTGGTGCGTTTTTTGATGCCTCTATTTTTTTCTTTTCAATATACTTTTGTATAAAATTGCGTGATTTATTATCATCTGTTTCTTTTATTTTATCTTCAATCTCTATAATTAAGAAGTCTAATTCAGATGATATTTCTGGTTTAATTTCAGTGATTGATTTTAATGATTTCCTTACCAAATATAAATCTTCTAGTTTAGCTGCAAAATAAGCATCCTTTTTGTATGCCTGAATTATATCTTCTAATTTGTTCGATACCAAATCGCTCATCTGGGGATAAATATCAATAACTTGATTATAATAAAATAAAGCTTTGCTATAGTTGCCTGTTGATATATTTAAATTTCCCTTATCTAAATACAAACTTGCTAATATCTCATTAGCTAATTCTAGGTTGGGCTGCAAATCAATTGCATTACGTACAATTCTCTCTGCTTCTTCAATAGTCATTTTGTTTTTATACGTTTTTACACTATCAAGCAATAATATTGCAATCTTTCTTTTTCTACTATAAATCTCATCTAACAAGGTTGAATCTGCAAAATCTTCTGCATTATTTAGCCAAACTATTGCTTCATTATAATCTCTTTTATAAGTTTGATCTATACCATTTAATACTTGTTGATACGGGATTTGAGTACGACAATATTCTAACATTTTTAGAGCTTTCTTTCGCTTACCGTGCCTACTATAATCATCTAAAAACGTTTGAAAATTTTCAGCAGCTTTTATAAAATCATTATTTCTCATAAATTGATAAGCAATATCTCCAGTAGTTTTTTTCCCTCCAAACTGAATCCCAAAAGTCAAAAAAAGACCCGAAGAGACCAAATCTATTCCATTTATCGGTGAAATATTCTCTGGATCAACAACATTCATTATATAAATCCTATTCCATTTATACTCAATCCCATATGAAAAACCGAAGCTTTTATTCACTTCTCCTCTTATAAACTTAGTCCCAATCCCAAAGCTTTCACTTAATCCCGTTCCATTTAAATATAAATCTCCGCCTTCTGATTCATAAAATGTCATCTGAGAATTGCCTATAGAATGGTATAAATATGTTGACCTCTTTGTAGAATATTGCCAAGACATACTTGTATTAAAATTTATTCCTTGAGCATATGGTTTGAAATTATAATTTCCTCTTGAAGAACTTGATTCCCAGATTGGTTCTGTTGGCAAGTTTGCGTTTGCAAGAAATTGTGACATTCTCAATCCTAACCCAAATTGAAGATCAAAATAATTTTGGTGAAATATAAAATGAGGTAAATTCGTTCGTAAAAAGTCTATTTCAATAAATATTCCTCTACGATTTGAAATATTATCTAGGATGTTAAAACCAAATTGACTAGAATCTAATAAAACGGGGGTATCTGTAATAGAAGAACCATCATATGGTAGATTTTGCCAAAAGCTTTTATCACCATAATAAAAATATCCCGCTTTCATTTCTAGAGGAGTAAATACTAGAGGATCGCGAAAAGTCATCTTTTTGAAAGTTTTGCTCCATAAAACATCTAGTGGTGTTTTAGCCCAAGTTTCTTCTTGGCAAAAAGTATTTGATAAAAATACTATAAAAAATATAAGGATTCCTAAGTTCACAGTAATGCAATTTAATGTAAATTATTTAGACTAGTCAAGTACACTAATCTTAATTTTAACAATAAATTATAATAAGTAAATGAACTAATGTTAAAAAAGCAAATCACTCTAAACAAATTTTTATTGATTACTTTATTATTTGGAGTCTTATATAGTAATCCAAATGAAAATTCAATCGGTTTTAGCATAACTAGAATCCATTATAATGGTGGAGGAGACTGGTATTCCGATCCAAGCTCTATTACCAATCTACTTAATTTCTTGAGTTCTAATACTAATATTGCTACTAATAATAAAGAAAAAAAAGCCAAAATAGGTGATGATATATTTTATGAAAGTAATTATTTCTATTTAACTGGACATGGAAACATTAAATTTTCTGATGAGGAAGCTCAAATATTAAGAGAACACCTTATCTCTGGCGCATTTCTTCATGCAGATGATAATTTTGGAATGGATCTATCCTTTCGAAGAGAAATGAAAAATGTTTTCCCTGAATTAGATTGGGTTGAGTTGCCCCCAAATCATGAAATTTTTCATATTTACTTTAACTTTCCTGAGGGATTACCTAAAATTCATCAACATTTAGATAAAAGACCGCAAGCTTTAGGCTTATTTTATAATAATACGCTGGTCGTTCTTTATACATATGAATCCGATTTAGGAGATGGGTGGGAAAGTATGGAAGTGCATAATAATCCTGAAGAAGTTCGACTACAATCATTAAAAATGGGAACCAATATTATTTTATACTCTTTGATGAGATGAAAAACAATCATTTAAAAATATTAATAAATAAATTTAGGGCAATCCAAGCAAATAATCACTTATACACAGGCTCGATATTATTAATTAATCTATTTATAATTTTATTTTTAATAATTTTGTTTTTTGAATCTACATTTTATTTTTCTAGCATCTCTAGAACTAAATTTATTCAATTATATATAACTCTATTTTTTATTGGAGTATTTTACTTATTGATTCGTTGGTATATTTTTAGAAATAACATTAATAATAACGCTTCTGATCAATCTCTTGCGATATTACTACAATATAAAATTCCTAAATTAAAAGATCGCCTAATTAATGCACTACAGTTGGAAAATCAACTAACTGAACTAAATCATGGCCATGATTTAGCAAAGCTTGCAATCAAAAGAATCAATAATTCATTGAATAGTTTTCAAATTCAAAAACTCTCTAGGGTTGGATCTATTCAATTATTAAAAAATCTTATTATTAGTTTTTTTCTATTTTTATTAGTTTTTTTAATTAAGCAAGATTCTTTTAGTAATGCATTAATACGTTTAGTAAATCCAAAAACAAACTTTCAAATTCCGACACCGTTTAAAATTAACTCTCTAGTAGGCAACCAAAGTATCTTATCAGGTGATTCAATAACTGTATTTTATCAGGGATTTGGCGCTCTACCTGACTCAATAAATATTATATGGAAAAACTTTAATGATTCAGGGAAGGTAATGACTCCTCTAAATAATCAAGAATATAAATTTACGTTTTCAAATTTAAATTTTGATACAAAAATAAAGGCTATCTATTATTCTAAAAAATGGTTAAGTCCTTGGAAAGACATCAGATCTAAAACAGATACAATTTTTGTAACACATCGACCAATCATTGAAGAAATTAATTTTTCCATTATTCCACCAAAGTATACCCAAATAAATGAAATTAATCATAGTGGAAATAAAACTGATCTTTATATTCCTGA
>CAYFHL010000045.1:0-4563 GCA_964342955.1 uncultured bacterium | reverse complement strand
ATTTTGAGTTAGATGAATCAGATTATATTTATTTTAATTTTCATGCTAGTGATGATTATGGTTTTTCAAATTGTTTGATGGAGTATAATATTATTACACCTACCTATCTGAAACCGGATACTACAACTTATAAACAAAACATAAATGAATTTGATTTTTCTATTAGAAATCAACAAATATTACATGAATGGAATATATCTAATCTTAATTTAGCTCCAGAAGATGAATTACATATTTATCTCATTGTTGAAGATAATAATATATTTTCTGGACCATCTAAAACAAAATCATCCTTGATTGTAGGTAAATATCCCTCGCTTGAAGAATTATATAAACGTTTAGAAGATGATGAATCAGAAATACATGATTATAGTCAAAATATTCAAAGTTCAATTGATGAAGTCAAAGAAATAGTTGAAGAAATTGAATTAGAATTTTTAAAGTCAGAAAATGTTAGTTGGGAAGAAGAACAAAAAACTAACCAAGTTGTAGAAAAAATGGAAGAAATATTTTCTGAAATAGATGAAATGAATGAAGTAATTAAGAAAATTGAAGATCAATCAGAAAAAAACAATCTAGTTAGCAAAGATATGATAGAAAAATTTTCTCATTTTCAGAGCTTATTAAACGAAATGATGACCCCTGAACTAGTTGAAGCTATGGAAAAATTACAATCTGCTATGCAAGAAATGGACCCTGAAAAAATAATGGATGCCCTAGAAAACTTTGAATTTAGCCTTGAAGAATTTGAGAAACAATTAGATCGTTTTATAGATATGTTTGAACGCGCTATTGCAGAGCAGGCAATGGAAGAACTCTTAAAAAACATAGAAGAATTAACATATGAACAAAATTCTATATTAGAAGAATTAAATAAACCTAATCCAAGTTTGAATGATTTAGCTTCGAGAGAAAGAAGGCAAGAAGAAAAATTTATAAGAGTTGAAACAAAACTACTACAAGCATCTAAAAGCTTAGAGGGTATTTCATTTGAAACGTCTGAGTCTCTAAACAAATTATCAGAATCTGAATTAATCTCAGAAATTCAATCTCAACTAAATAATGCAAGAAAATCAATGCAAAATTCAGAAAATAATAATGCCCAAAATTATGCTAGCGAAGCATCTGATAATTTACAGGATCTGTTAGATGAATTAAATAAAATCAACAATCAGTTTAAGGAAAAGACTGTTGATGAAATGCTGCGTTATTTTCTAGCATTAATGAAAAATTTGCTATCTATATCAGAACGGCAAGAACTATTAATTTCTAATAGCACTGATTTAAGATCTAATAGCCCTAAGCTAATTGAAACTGCTGTATTACAAAATCATATTCTTAGAGAAAATAATCAACTGATGGTTCAATTAATTGAATTATCAAATCAAACTTTTCATATAACTCCAGAGATTGGCAGATCAATTGGTAAAACTAAATCCTCAATGATGCATGCAATATCTAAACTAGAACAAAAACAAACTACATCTGCAAAAAAAGATATGAATACTGCATTGGAAGGATTAAACAAAACTGGATATTTATTAATAATGGCTGCTAATGAAATGCAAAATAGTGGTTCTGCCTCTGGTTATGCATCTTATATGGAATCATTGGCAGAAATGAGTCAAGAACAAGAGGGCATAAATCAAGGAACTAGTATGATGCCTCAATTAGGAATGATGGGACAGCAAAAAATGATGCAACAATTGCAAGAAAAACAAGAAAAATTAATGGAGAAATTAAAAGATTTAATTGGTAGTAACCCAAGTATTGATGAAAATGGACTTTCACAAGCAAGTAAAGAGATGGAAGATGTAATCAATGACTTTAGAAAACGCCAAATTAATAGAGAAACAAAGGAAAGACAACAACGTATTTTATCTAGAATGCTTGATAGCCAAAAATCTCTAAAACAAAAAGATTATTCTGAAAAAAGAAAAAGTAAAAAAGCTAATGCTTTTGATTATGCAGGTCCTGGGGGATTACCTGAAAATTTAGGTGCTCGAGAAATGCTACTTATGAAAGCAATGGATTCAGCATTGGAAGAAGATTTTTCTATTGAATATCAGATAATGATAAAAAACTACTTTAGGAACCTTCAAAATGAGTTCGAAAATAATGAATAAAAATATCTTAATTATATTTGTTTATATAGCTTTTTCTCAAACACTTTCATCAAAAGAATTAAAACAAATGTTGGAAACAAATACTTCAATAAACAATAGTATAATTAAACAACAATTTTCAAAAGCTAAAACACAAGAACGCCTTGGTAATTGGGATAGAGCATTAGAACTCTATATTAAAATTAATTCTGCAGAACCTGGCAATCCTCAATATTTTCAACCAATCAAGAGATTACTAATTCAAAAATCAGAATTTGATATACTTCTAGATATTACTCAAAAATATGTAATTGCTCGAAATAATGAAATCAAATCTCAATTTGAACTGCTAGATGTATATATTAAGATGAATAATAAAAATGAATGGGAAAATATTATAAACAATGCTCTTTTAAATTATGGTGATCAGATCAATGTTATGAAAGCATTAATTCAAAAACTTGTATTAAACAACAAATATGAAATAGCATATAATACTATAAAAAAATTACGACTACAAGCTGAATGGGAAGATTTTTTTTCTTTAGAAATGGGAGCATATTTTGGTATTCAAATGGCTTTTGAAGAATCTGTTAATGAATATCTGATTTATTTAAATAAAAATCCTAGTAAAGTTCAGATAATTTCTGATAAAATAATGATTTTTCCAAATGACCCCTTAATTACAAAAAGAATAGAACAAATATTAATAAATTCAGAAATTAGCAACTCTTATATCATTTTATCTGATTTATATTTCAAAAATCAAGAATATGATAAAGCATATAGTATCCTTAATAATAATAATAATTTTGAAAAAATTTTTGAACATACCCAAGATTTAGTTATTATAGGAGAATATGAACGTAGTGAAAAAATTTTATTAGATATTCTTAATAGTAATGCTTCATCCAAAATATTAAAATATGCTGTTTTTGAAATTGCAAAAATTTTTGAATCTAAAATGATAAACAATCAATATGATTTAAATATTTCAGGTTTTTATAAGAATAATCCTTTTTTAACATCACCTTTTTTATCTTTAGAAGATACTGGGATTGAAACAATGTATAAAGCAATTAATTTATATGATTCATTAAGAGTCGTACATAAAGATCCATATGCAATTTATAGACTTGGCGAACTTCGTTTTAGAGTATTAGGTGATTTAGATGGAGCTTCTAGATTCTTTGAACAAGTAACTATTATCTCTAAGGATCAAAATTTGATCAATTCATCTAGATCAAGGTTAGTTGATATTTATATTTCAAAAGGAGATTTGGATGCAGCTGAAAAATACATAATTAATCATTATGATATTACATCTAATAATAATCTAGAACTTAATTTAAAATATATCCAAATTCAATTTTTGAAAGGAAATTTAGATATAACAAAGAATTATTTAATGGAGATTGTTGAAAGAATGCCTATGAATAAAGAAATATATAATAACATTCTAGAGATATTAACCATTTTAATTCCATTTGAGAGGTATCCAGAATATTTTCAATTATTTGTTGAATGTCAGCACCTGATTATTCAAAATAAAAGAACAGAAGCTATACAACATTTAAATTTGTTATATGAAATACCTGAAATTTTTATTCAGGAAATGTGTTTTTATCAACAAGCCTGGCTTACATATTTACAAGGGGATATTCAAAATGCACAAAATCTACTCAATCAAATTAATAATAATACCATCTTCTCAGAATTAGCTTTAATATTTTATGGTGAAATCGAAGATTATTACTTTAATAATTTTTCTAATGCGATTAATATTTATCTTGAGTTTCTAGAAAAATATCCAATGAGTATTTATTATGATGATATTCGTTTAAGGCTTAAAAATATTACAAGTTAAAATTTATATATCATAATCTAATTTGATTTCTTCAAATACCTTAACCGAATTATTATTTATAAAATCAAAACAAACAATTGTAACGAAGCTAATGCAAACAGGATTATTTTTATTACTTTCTTCAAAAATAGCTGAAGTAATATCAAAACTTTTATTACCTATCCTAGAAATTTTTTGCCCTATTATTAGATTTGATGGATGATTTATCTGAGAAATATAATCAATTTTTGCTGATGCCATAATAATTGATTTTTCTTCTAAATTAAGATTCCATTTTCTAAAAAGGACGTTCCTTGCATCTTCAATATAATTAAAAAAAGTTGCATTATTAACATGTTTAAATGCATCTAGATCTCTCCATCTAGTTTTAATTTTATGCTTAAAAGGAAAATCTGCTAATTGATAATTTATTTCCATCATTAATATCCTATTTGTAAAAAATTTTTGAATTTAGCTTTTTAATTTTCTTATTTTGAATTAAACTCGTACTACAGTCCCCATTATCAAAGTCCCATAAAATACAATTAAGGTCTAAACCTCCTTCTTGCTGATCATTATCACAACTACCATCTCCAAGCCAAGTTGATTCAC
>CAYFHL010000044.1:0-10139 GCA_964342955.1 uncultured bacterium | reverse complement strand
CACTCACTTTTTTACCATATCCATATTTTTCTCTCTCTATATATGCCATTCCTGGTCCTACTCCAGTAAAAATATTATTTGAGAATATTTGCAAATCAATATTATATATTTGTGCTCGACCAGTTAAATCTAAAATAGAGGTTTCACCAATAGAATTTAAAATCCCATATCTCTTAGCAATCATATTTCCTGTTATCTGAGATATAGTTAACCATACAAAGCTAGAAATTAAAACTATAAAAAAACTATTTAAGATAAGAGCATAAGTTTTTTTTATTTTTAAAAATTTCCACGATATTCCGATTGATAATGCTATTATTGCGGCTAAAATTCCTCCCCTAGAAAATGTAATTAGCCCTAAGCTAACAAAACTCATCAAAATTATTTTATCTAAAATTTTTATTTTTGTCACTGTAAAATTATTAATCATTGCGAGCACTAAAATAGTAATTCCAAAACCAAAAATGGAAGATACTTGATTAGGGCCATAACCACCACTTGTTAGAGGATCTGAATAAGGTAAAAAATTATAACTAGCAAAAACAGGCATTTTTAGAACAATAAATACTGACATAGAAATTAAAGGCAGTAAAGCAAATGATATACAATCAATTAGTTTACTTTTTTTAATATTAATATTAATAAAATAAATAGAACTAATTAATAAACAAAATGGACCAGACAAATTAAATGCTACATATTGCCTCCATGCAGAAAATGATTCTGATGGCACCCAAATTATTGATGGTAAAAGAAATAAAAAATACAATATTATTAGAATATTTAATTTTGTATATTTTTTTGTTTTAAAAATACCTAATAATAAAAAAATTATTATGCTATATTTGCTAAACTCCCAAAATAATTTCGCATTATTCATTCGCAACAATACCTCAAGTCCAACAATATATGCTGAATATTTAATTGGTAGATATCTTGTTGAATCATGATTATTTAAAATAGAATATATTCCATAAAGAATAATACATATTGCATATAAAGTTGATAAAAAGGAGTAATTAAAAAATAACCAACCTAGAATAATATGAAAAATTATACTCTTATTGCTCATTTATCTTTTTTTAACAATTTTGCTTACTATATTTTTATTATAATTTTCATATGAATATTTTTTTGAAAATTCCATTATTTGTCTAGAATATATTAATAATTCTTCCATTTTTAAATTTTTAATATTTTCTAAAATTTCTTCTAATCCCTTTATATTGATTGACGAAATTAAAAAACCATTTTTATAGCTTTCATTAATATACATAGAAATAGAGTTAATATTAGCAACTACAGGTATACAACCATAAGAACCAGCTTCAATTAACACTTTAGGGAATCCTTCACTTATTGATGGTAAAATTATTAAATGTGATAATTCATATATCACATTTAATGATTTTCTATCTAATAAACCATGAAAATTTATGTTTAAGTCACTCTCTCTAAATTTTTTATTATAAAACTCTTTTTGTGATCCATCACCAACAAAGTGAATTTGATCAATCCAAAATTTATATTTATTTTGCAACAATACATCTGCTAATAAATTAAAACCTTTATCAGTCTCTAGCCTCCCAACAAAACATATATTTAACCTCTTGCAATCAAATTTATTATTTATTCTTTTACTTGCATGATCAAGTTCATCCTTAGATACACATGGATTATTAAATGTGATTAAATGTTTTTTTTGTTTTGGCCACTTTCCATTAATTGTAACGCATGCATTAATAAAATTATTTTCTAACCACCATCTTTGGAATTTATATGAAATAGGAACATCTCTTTGTTTCCAATTTCCTGCATATTTAATCCAAATTTTTCGTTTCCTTAATAACGTTAAAATTGGAAGTACAAAAATTCCTAGGTTACAAGGTGCTCTAAAATGTATCCAGTCAGTTTTATTAATAATTTTATATATTCTGTAAATATTAATTGGTATTGTAAGAAAAATAGATATTTTTTTTAAAAGCGTTTTACCACCTGAAGGGATTAATGGAATAAATTTAATTTTTTCATTATTATATTCAATTGTTGCACTATGAGGGGCTAAATCATATAGTGGGGCTAAATGAATTATATTATCAAATATTTTACTTAAAAAATTTATTTCTCTTACAGTTGGCTCCCAACCAACAATAATTTCATTAGATTTCTTATAATGCATTGTATGAGATATAATTAATAAACTAGACATTTTTTAATGCATCCAAATATTTTGATCCAATAATTTCCCAATCATGTTGTTTTGCCCATTCTTTTGCATTTTTTGAAAATTCTTTTTTATTTTCTAATATATCTATTATTGATTCTAATATTTCAGTTTTGTTATTAGGATTTACTAATTTACCTGTCCGATTATTTTGGATTGCATCTTCAATTCCTGTATTTAAAGAACCTATTGCAGGTATACCTAATAAGTTTGCTTCTAGGACTGAAATACCATACCCTTCAACTCCAAATTTTTCTAAAGGTGTACTTAATAAAATTAATATATCTACATTACTATATATTAATGATAAATCGTTATGTTTAAGATAGCCATGTAAAGTTACATTTTCTTCTAAATTAAATTTTCTTATCAAATTTATAATTTTTTCTTGTTCAATTTTTAAACCTATACAATGATAATGTGATTGAGGAAATTTTTCCAGTACTATAGGCATTGCTTTGATAAAATTTGACTGACCTTTCCTTTTTGTAATACTTCCTACTGTTAAAAAACGTGGATTCCCTTTTAAATTAGTATATTTCTTATTATCATTCATATTGAAACAATTAATATTTATTCCATTAGGTATAATCACTCTTTTTCTATTTTTTGTATTTTTTCCAATTAAACTATCTGTGAAGTTTGAGACAGAAATTATTAAATCTAAAATATCAAGTGCTCGTTCTAAAATTAATTTATGACTTTTTTTTGTCGGCCGTGCTTCACTTCCATGAATTATTCCAATTAATTTTGTATCACTCTTAACAAGGAAATTAATAAATAATGAAATCCAAATTGCAAATCTTCCAGAAAAAATACAATATTGATAATGCTTACTTTTTAGTTGCTTATATATTATATAGAATCTATTAAGATATGTAAATAATTGGATTTTAAACCTTGGAAATCTTTTAATAAAATAAGATTGCCTCAAATCAAAATCAATAATATCTCTACCTTCTGCATAATCTGCATTAGTCAATACATCTATACTAAAATATTGACTCAGATATTTTGATAAATTTAGGGCATGATTTCCAATACCACCTGGTCCTGGAGGAAATTCCATAGAAATAATTAAAATATTATTATTCATCAATTTTATAAAAGGTCGGAATTTTAGGATATGTTTTTAGCAACTCTTTTGCTTTCGCTATTCTTTGGTTAATAGTCCAAATAGTTTTAGGAATACAAAAAAATGAATATAAGGTTTGAAGAATAAAACTTATTTTATTTCCATGATAGGCAAAAGTACCTAGTATTGCTAACCAATACATTTCTTTGTTTTGGATATCAGAAAAATATCTTTTTGAAATATAAAAATCTGAAACAGATGGAATGTGCAACTTAATAATAGATTGCCTGCTTCCATAAAAAGTTATTTTTCTTTGATTATGATGCCTTAATCCACCTTTATTTGCCCTATGATGTAGAACTACAATAGATGGATCTAAAATTATAGTATATCCATTTAAAAATAATCTAATACCCAAATCCCTATCAGCTCTCATGCCTTTATCAAATGCTACATCAAATAAACCAGTTTTTAAAAAAAATTTTATAGGTATCAGAGAATTGCCTCCAGCGAAACCTTCGGCAATTCTTCTATATGAATTTTTATAGTATAATTTATTTATATCGCTTTCTATTGCTGTACCACATGAAATTGTGTCATTATTAGGTATACTATTTTCGATATGATTTTCAATAAAATTATTTTTTATTTCAATATCATCATCACAAAACAAAACATAATCCGTTTTACAGATTTTTATTCCTTCGTTCCGAGCTGTAGATTGTCCCATTTTTTTTAGATAAATCATAACTATATCTAATTTATCAAATTCACTTTTATTAATATTTTCTCTATACTCTATTGGTGTCTGATCTATAATAATTACTTGATTCGGTAATATATTTTGATTATTAATTTGCTTTAACAATCGTAATAAATAATTGTATCTATATAACGTTGGTATAATTATAGAAATATTATTAATAAATTTTGTTTTTTTGTTATCTAGAGAATAGCTATCAACTAAATTATTATTTAATTTAATTTCATTTGTAAAAATTTTTTTTAATTTTAAAGTTTTTATAAAGTCTAATACTTTTAGTTGATTAGTTAATATTTTTCTAAATAAAACCCAATAATACCATTTCTTTGAAAAATTATTTTTTATAAAAATTAACTCATCAAATTCTGAATAAATTATTTTTTTAAATTCTTTTTTTTCATAAATCATGCCTGGAGAATACCTTGGAACAAAGCCCTGCTTTATTAAATTAAAACCAAAATCTAAGAAAGAATAATTGATATCTTCATAATGTTGAATAAAAGATTCCATGTTTTTAAACAGATCTGTTTTTATTAAGCAGGCTTGAGGTGTAAGTCTCCAAGAAATTGATTTTATATTTTTATCTGAATTTAATATTAATAACCAATTGGGGCGTAAATAGTTTAAAGACATCGGCAAATCACCTAAGCCAAACAATAAACCTAAATGGAAAACATCCCCTATCTGATTTGTTAAGTTATTAATGTATTTCTCATCTGGTAGTCCAATTCTATAATCCCAAAATAAAATCCAATCAGACTTTTTTTTATTATTTATTATATTACTATTAATACTCTTGATTGAAAAACTTGAATTAATTATATCACCTGAGTTCCATTTAGGCTTATATTTTTTTTGATTGAAGCAGATTAAATTAATGTTTCCCAATTATATGACTTTCCTTATATCCTTCATGGCAATATAATCTAATAATCCATTTTCCCTTGCACTTTGAAATTTTTTTATCATTTTCTCCATATTTTCAGCACTTTGTGAGTTACATTTGTTTAAAGCTTGATGAGGGTGTGCATAAATACATATTAATTTATTTTTACCTAGGTTTGACTCAATCAATTGAGTTGTTTTATCTCCAAACCCTGTACTGTGTAAGGGAATAACTAATATAGACCTATAATAAAATGGTTGATAAAGTATTTCATTGCTAGATAATAAAATGTTTTTAAGTTGTCTAAATTTTGACTTGAATGATACCCTGCACCATAAAAATTCATTTTCATTGAGGATCCTTAATACTTTACCTAACGAATTTTTCCCAAATCCTCTTTTATGAAGTCCAAATATTTCAGATATACTAATAGCACCTTTTCTTAAATAATTCATAGGACGATTAAAGGGTGGAATAAAACCTATTATTGGATCATTGATAAGATTTTCAATTACCTGTTTACCTAGTATTATTTCATTTTGCAAGTCTTCCAAGCTTAGTGATGGTAAAAATTTATGTGAATATGAATGTGAACAAATTTCATGTCCTTCTTCATAAATATTTTTTATTTGTCTACAAAATGGTTCTCTATATTTTTTATGTTCTATAATTTTAGCAACTATACCAAAGGTTGTTATTATATTATATTTATTCAGAATATTTAATATTTTATCAGTACCCTCTATTTCAGAAAAATCTGCAATATCTTTTATATTAAATGATTCATTATATCCAATAGGTGTATCATAATCAAATGAAATAGATACTTTTAACATTTACTTCTTTAGCTTTATTATAAATGCAGTGCCCCACATACTTCCAAAGACATTTAACAATGGTTCAAAAATCACAGCCAAAAAATAAGAAAGTCTACCTATTTTCCATGTTAAAGGGAATGGAATTAATTGTGCATTATACCCCTTAGTCTCGATTATAGATAGTTCTAAATCTTCAGCCATTAACTTCACTTCTTCTTTTGTAAACATTTTAGAAGCAAATGGATTAGATTTATTAAAAATTTTATATATAATACTAGTCATTTTTCTCATGGGACTATTTTTATTGGGATAAGATACTAATATGATACCATCTTTTTTTGTTACTCTCTTTATATCTAATAATCCTTGCCTTGGAAATTCTAAATACTCCATCACTCCCATAACTAAAACCGTATCAAAGGTATTATTTTTATATGGTATTTCATAAACACTTGCAGTTTTACATTTAAAATTTTTTTCACCATTATTATCTATAGATGCCTTTGCTATCATTTCAGAACTAATATCTATCAAATGGTATGTATCTAATTTATTTTTAAAAAAACTATAATATAATCCAGGCCCCCCTCCTGCATCTAATAAATTGCCTAATTTATGCTTATCTAACATAGAAAAAGCAAGCTTCATTCTTGATCTAAATGAATGTCCTGCGATATTTTTCATGTGATACTTTCTATAGTAGTTATCACACTCTTTATCAAAATGTTTTCTATATTTTATTTCATCTCTTCTATTCATTTTACAAATATTCAAATAATATTCTTAACATGATTTATCAGTTTTTTATAAAAACCTGAAAAGCTCAAATACTGTTGCCATAAAATACGATTACTTTCTTGCAATTTTATAAATTCTTCTTTTGTTAAAGCATTATGAAAGCTTAAAACCTTATTAACAATATTAGGAATTTCGTAAGATTCTACCCATACGACATGCTGTTTCCAATTAATTATATCTTGAAATGGTAATTTTGAGTCTAAATTAACATATATAGGTATTCTACCAAGCGCTAATGTTTCATAAAATCTTTTTGAAAAGTTTCCTGTTCCTCTAATACATACAGTATAATTAGTCTTTAATATATTATTTAAAAAAGCTTTTTTTGCTTCTTTTTCATTTATATCTCTTCCATGATAAAATTTTCTTCTTATAAATTGTGTATCAATCTGTTTATTATTTTCAATCTCATCTAAAACAATTTTTCTATAATATGTAGGAGGGATTATTTTTTCTGGATACCAATGAGAATAACCGAAATAATATTTTATATTTTTTTGAAATCTTAAAATTGACTTAAAGAATGTTCTTATTAAAGAATTATCTACCTGACCACAGAAACCAATACTTGGTTTTTCTAATTTGTTAGAATGTATTATTTTATTAATTCTTAGATTTTGAAATGGATCGTTAATAAAAACTGGTAATGCAAATTCATTTTCTATTTCCATAGATTTATAACAACTTTGTCTAATTGAAATTATATTATTTGACTTTTTTAAACAAAAATAATCTCCTGTAAACCAAATTAATATTTTTTTGTTTATTAAGTTTGCTTTTTTTATAAAATTATCAGCCTCTCTCTTCTTATTATATTTTAAATAGTAATTCCAAGATAAAGGCAATAAGATAACATCACATGATTCTATATCATTAACTAATTTAACTTCATCATCTTCCAAACCATATTTCTTTAAATTCTTATTGGGAATTAAAGGCCTTAATAAATCAGATAAATATTTTCTATTATTTGTAATATGTGTTCTATCTGTATATATTTTAATCATATATATTCAGTTAATATAAAAATCCATCCATTCATTTATATGCTTTGTTAATCCATAATTTTTAATAACATTTTGCTTTGCTTGATTACTTACTCCATATATTTCAGCATTATCCATATTTAAAACATCAATAATCTTCTTACTTATAGAACAAGCTGATCTTTTATTTACTAACCATCCGGTTTGATTTTGTTTTATATTCTCCTTTAGACCACCCGTATTAGAAACTATACATAATAATCCCATTGCTTGAGCTTCAAGAGTTGCATTGCAAAAGCCTTCTTGTAAACTTGGCTGTAAATAAATTTCAGCCCATTTCATTTGTTGAACAACTTCTTCATGTGTAGTTTTGTTAAGTAAAAATACACTATTTTCTAAATTTAATTGATTAATTGCGTATTGAATTGCTTCTTTATAACTACCTTCACCTATAATTTTATATTCGACTGGAATTCCTTTTGATAATAGCTGATCTACAGCTTTGATGCTATATTCTAAACCTTTTATCCAATTAAGCCTAGATACAGTTAATATCCTAATAGGTTCATTCAAAATTCTATTTTTTTTTGTTTTAAAAAAAGTGGTGTTAACAGCTGGATTAATTATTTTTGTTGAAGTTTTTTTATTTAAACCCAGCCTCATTCCTTCTATATATAAATAATTTGAAATTGAATGCACCTTATCTAGTTTTTTCCATAGAACATTATAACAATTTATATTTTTATTTGGGAAAGATGTAATATCATATCCTCTAAAACTTACTGCACATTTAGCACCAATAGTATATGGAACATTTTCCCTACCTATTGCCATTGTGGCATAAGAGAAATGCAACCAATCAAGTTTTTGGTCTAAAATATGAGCATTAATTAAAACATTTCTAATTATCAGTTTAATTTTTCTATTGGAATTAATTTCTTGAACAATGAATGTTGCCAATCTTTTAAAATTGAATAATATTAATTTGGTTAAAATAAAAGGAATTTTATATTTTTGATTAAAACTAAGTTGATAAATTATTTTAACATTAGGGGATAAATTAGATGTCGTTCTTCTACTCTCCTTCGTAAATAAATAAATTTTGAATCCAGCATCTGATAATCCATTTATTTTTTTTATAAGGAATGTCTCAGAATATCCTGGCAATTTAGGAAGAATTAAACCAATACTTTTCATTTATTGTTTTCCATTAATTAGTATTCTTTCTTTCTATTGCAACTTCATATAATTTGTTCATTTGACTTATTTGATTTGGCATCAAAAAATTTTCTTCAATTGTTTGCTTTGCATTTATCAAAATTTTATTTTTATCATTTAAATTCATTTTTGAAAATAATAAAATTTTTGTAAACATTTCTTTAGGTTCACGTGAATTTACTATCATTCCATTTTTATTGTTTTCAATTACTTCTGACATACCACCGCAATTAGTTGTCAAAACCATCGTACCCACAGCCATTGATTCTAGCACTGTATTTGAAATACCTTCTTCAACACTAGGCAAAAGATATAAATCAGATTTTTTTAAAATATTAATAGTACTTTTATGATCAAGGCCATTAATAAATGTAACATAATTTTCTAACCCTAAATCTTTAATTTGATATAAAATCATATCATAATTCTTGCCCATAGCAACTATTGTATAGTGAAAATCTATATTTTTATTTTTTAACAATTTCATTGTATCCAAAGCATACATATATCCCTTTTTCCAATGACATCTTCCTATAGAAATAATTTTAATAGTATTAGTATTATTAAAATCTTGGGGCAAAAAATCATCTTTAATTATTTCTGATTTAACTGCGGGATAAATTACCTTTATGTTCTTTGGTTCTGCGCAATATTTCTGTCCTTCTTTTGAAATTGTTTTTGAAACAGCATGAAACATATTGACTTGTGGAAAATATCTTCTATATTGCTTAGATAATTCTTTATCTAAAAGGGGTGAATAATTTATGTGAGCTCCTCTAAAGCTCAAAATGATAGGACATTTTAGATATTTTATAAATTCTGGATATGCAACCAAATCTTTTGCCCATTGGATATGAAATACATCTAAATCATCTAAAAATACAGGTAAAACCCTATTACATCTTATTACAAAGCTTTTATATCCATTTGATCGTTTAACAATCTCTTTTAATAAAAAACTTGAGGAATGAAAGTTTTGTGAAAAAAATAAATAGAAGATATTATAAAATAAATAAAAAATACTTCCAATTTTTTCACGTTTAGTTAGCCTTTGTATAATTTTTTTTGTATTGTATGAAAATAACTTATTTTTCTTTCTACCATATAAAAATACGTTATTGCCATTATTAGCTAAACCTTGTAATAAATTATTAATAAATACAGGGGGGGGGATACTACCTTCATAAATACCTATTTTCAATTATTATGCCTATTATTTAAAAACGTCGATAATGTTAAAAGCATTCCAATAGAATGAGAATACTTAATTGGATATTTATCAAACTTAGATAAATATTTTTTTATTAAATTTTTATCTAGAATATCATCTAATCCAATATTACTTAATAATTTATTTTTTAATAATGCTCT
>CAYFHL010000043.1:0-10237 GCA_964342955.1 uncultured bacterium | reverse complement strand
TTTAAGCATTAGCAACAATTGAAAAAAGGTAGATATTAATATCTACCTTTTTTTTTAATAGTTTAATAAATACTTATTATAAATGAATAGTATAAAAAATAATCAAAAACTATCATTCTACACACTTGATGGGGATCAATTAAAAAAAATCTATATTTATAATTCTGGTGTTCCTGCAGGATTTCCATCGCCAGCAGAAGATCATTTAGATACAGATTTAAATTTACATAAATATCTAGTTAAACATCCTTCTGCAACATTTTTTGTTCGTGCTCAAGGCTATTCCATGGAAGATGCTGGTATTAAGGATGGTGATCTACTAGTTGTAGATAAATCACTAGAAGCTAAGAATAAAGATATCATTATTGCTGCCATCAATGGTGAATTTACTGTAAAAAGATATGTTTTAGATAATAATTGCATTTATCTACGTTCAGAAAACAAATCACTAAGCTATCCAAATATTAAAATTAATGAGACAATTGACTTTGAAGTTTGGGGTGTTGTCACATATACTATTCACAAAAACACGTGATTGCCCTTGCTGACTGTAATAATTTTTATGTTTCTTGTGAAAGAGTTTTTAATCCAACTCTAAAAAATAAGCCTGTTATTGTGCTATCAAATAATGATGGCTGTATTATTGCAAGAAGTAATGAAGCAAAAGCTTTAGGTTTTAAGATGGGAGAGCCTGTATTTAAAAAATATAATATTATCAAAAAATATAATATTGCGGTATACTCAACAAATTTTTCACTATATGGAGATATGTCTAATAGAGTCATGTCTCTGCTCTGTTATGAATTTCCACAAACAGAGGTTTATTCTATTGATGAAGCCTTTTTAAACTTTGAAGGAATCCAGGAAACTAAACAAGTTGCGCACCAATTAAGATCTAAAATATTAAAATATACTGGAATACCTATATCAATTGGCATTGCTAAAACAAAAACCTTATCTAAAATTGCAAATATGATTGCGAAAAAAAGAGATGATGGTGTTTATGTTCTAAATGAACCTACAATTATTAATAATTACTTCGACAAAACAAGTATATCTCAAATTTGGGGAATTGGTAATAATTTAACTAAATTTTTGAATAAAAATAATGTCTCTACTATTACCCAATTTATAAATATCCATGAAAAATGGATTAAAAATAATATATCAACTATTGTTTGGAAAATTCAACAGGAATTAAAAGGCAATCAATATTTCTTATTAAATGATACCCCTAATAGGAAACAAAGCATCCGTACATCTAGAACTTTTAAGAAAGATCTCAAGACTCTTGATCAACTAAAACAAGCAATTAGCTCTTATACCATGAATTGTGCACAAAAATTGCGAAAACAAGATTGTGTTGCTAAATATATCAGTGTATTTATTACTACTAATCTATTCTCCAATCAAAACAAGCAATATAGTCAACATAAAAGCTATTTATTAGATATCCCCACAAATGATAGTTTTGAGTTAGTCAATATTGCTATGAAATTACTTAAATCTATATACAGTAAAAACTATATCTATAAAAAAGCAGGGGTCGTCGTGGGCGACATAGTTTCTTCGAATGATCTTCAAATGCATCTCTTTGATGATATTACTGATAGAAATAGTAGGATAAAATTAATGGAAGCTATTGATTCGATTAATCGAATGTTCGGAAAAGAAAAAATTAAAATTGCAACGCAAGGAATTCAAAATAATTGGAAAATGAAACAAATGAACTTATCTCCATCCTACACGACAAGATGGGAAGATATTCTGTCTGTACGCTAATTAATTAAAACACTATCTCTATTTTGAAGCATTAAATATATCAGGTTTATCTAGTTTGACTTTATTCATAGCTATCACCGTTTTTGAACCAAAGAAAATTGGTTGGTCCGATAATTTTTCTGAATTATTAGAAAAATTAAAATTATGTACATGATAATCTTGATGATCTTTACTACATTTAGAATCACAACCTACAGCCTTATGATAATGATTTGCTTCACAATATAATGGGCAAGAATATAAATTATTTTTTTGAAGCACAATGCGAGTTTTAGTACCATCTTCTAAATTTAATTCATATTGAGTTGGTTTATTAACATCATTAAAAAAACCTATTCCTGCTGCCATTAAAATTAATATTACTGTTCCATTCATTTTATTCTCCACACATATTTATTTTCTATCTAAATATATTATGACTCAAATAGAGAATATTTGGATATTAGTCACATTTATTAAAAAATGCTATAAATAATGTAATTCAATGATATATATCACAATTTGAAATATTAAAGGAAGTAATTAGACTGAATAAAATAAATAATATATCCACCTATTTTCTTTATTTTCAATTAGTTATGAAAATTTATAAAGATTTATATTTAAAGTATTACTTTAATTACTTGCATTATTTTAATTAATATTCGTAATTTTAATAATAACTAAAGCTCAATCAAAGCCAATGTTTATATTTTTTTGAGCTGTAAAGATTATAATTAAAATTTTGTAATCACTAATAATTTAAGTGGTTACAAAAAAACATAAACAAAAAAGGAGAAAGACAACATGAAGAATGTTACTAAACTTTTAACTGTTCTTTTAATTGGCGGAACACTATTATTAGCAAGCAACCAAAGAGTAGCTGCACTTGGTGGTAATGCTGCTTATTGGCCAGAAGATGATGCTAATATTTGGGTTTTCCCACATGCTGTAAATAACTTTAACCTAGCAAACACTGATGGTTCAGACTTTTATGTAAGCTGGGGAGATGGTATGAAATTTGGTTTCGCAGGTGGTTTAGCAGATGATATGCTTAACATTACTTGGGGACAAAATAATATGGGTGTTAATTTTGGATTAAATATGACACCAGAAGTTACTGCTGTTGCTGCAAGTTGTAGTGATGCTGCATACACTGATGAAGCCACATGTGTCGCTGCTATGGGCACTTGGGATGGTGGTACCGCTGCTGCAGATGCTGGCCAAGTAGTCAACTTTGGTTATGGAATGGGTATGGACTTTGGTGATGTTGGCCTTTGGTTTAATAATAATGGTGGCACCAATGTTGACTTCTTTTTAAGAAGAGCTCAAGATCTTTGGATTTGGGACAATATGCTAGTTGGTTTTGGTATGATGTCACCAGAAGAAGGTGATGCTGTAATGAATCTTGGCATTAATTGCTTTACTCATCTTGATATTGCTGATAATACTACTGGCTTATTTGCGATGGGTTTTGGCTTCCATAGTCATGGAGATGAAAGCGATATAACATTCCCAGCTATGACTTTTGCAGTTGAAAGTGGTATGACTGATTGGGCAACTGTTCGTGCTGGATTTACAAAAGACTGGAGTATATCAAATACTTCTAGCGAAGGTGTAAATCCTAATTTTGGCCTTGGATTTAATTATGGTAGTTTCAACTTAGATATGAATGTTGGTACTGACCTATTTACTAATCCTGTTGGAAAAATTACAGGCTATGATCCATTAGGTGCAGGCGAATTTAATATTACATATTCCTGGTAAACTCCTCCTTCCTGTTTACCCAATGTGAAAAAAGCCCTCTATTTAGTTTAGAGGGCTTTTTTATTTTTCATAAATTTTAAAAACCTTAATTTATCATATTATATTTAGGAATTATTAATCATGCTAAAACTTAAGCTTCATTGGCAAATTTTAATTGCCATGATATTTGGAATTATTTTTGGAATATACTATCAAAATTTTGGTGGAACTGAAGGAATTAGTTACTCAATTATTACATCTCTAGGAACTATCTTCATCAGACTTTTAAAAATGATCATTGTACCATTAATTTTTTGTTCGATTGTCAGCGGTGTTTCAGGCATTGAAAATAATTCTAAATTAGGTAGAATAGGTATTAAAACTTTCTCCTACTATTTCGCAACTAGCTTACTTGCAATTTTAGTAGGACTTACTCTTACAAATCTTATTCAGCCGGGTCTAGGAACTTCACTGAACTATGATACAAATTTCGATGCAAACTCTATACAAAAACCCGGATCGCCTGCTGAAATATTAATCAGAATGATTCCTGTTAATCCTATTCAAGCAGCATCTAGTGGAGATATGCTCGGAATTATATTCTTTGCAATTTTTCTTGGTTTTGGAATTACACAAATATCTGATGAAAGTTCTAATCTATTAAAAAACCTCTTTAAATCTATATTTGAAGCAATGATGAAAATCACTCAAATTATAATTCAAATGGCACCTATAGGTGTATTTGGTTTAATTACAAAATCTATTTCTATATCAGGCATCACAATCTTTTCTGTAATTGGAAAATATATGATAACTATTGCCTTTGGATTATCAATACATTTATTTATTACTTTACCTCTGTTATTTTATTTAACAACAAAAATTAATCCCATAAAACATTTTTATTCAATGAGTAGTGCAATGGCTACAGCATTTTCTACTAGCTCATCAAATGCAACTTTACCAATGACAATTAAATGTGTTAAAGAAAATGCTGGTGTATCTAATGAAGTATCATCATTTGTTTTGCCAATGGGGGCAACAATCAACATGGATGGAACCGCACTATATGAATGCGCTGGAGTTTTATTTATCAGCCAAGTATTAGGTATTGAACTAACCCTTTTACAACAATGTATTATTGTACTTACTGCATTGTTAGCTTCTATAGGAGCAGCAGGCATACCAAGTGCAGGCCTTGTAATGATTTTTATTGTAACTCAAGCTGTTGGATTTAATGATCAAGATGTAGCAATGATCATTGGAACCATGCTAGCTGTAGATCGTCCATTAGATATGATGAGGACAATGGTTAATATATTTAGTGATAGTATGGGAGCTAGTATTATTGCAAATAGTGAGGGTGAAAAATTATATAATTCTTAATACAGTTTTCTCTTGATGCTATTATATAATTTTGTATGAGATAATACATTTTCCTTAATCTCAATTTTCACTTCTATGATTTTTATTCCATCTGTTTTAAATGATGTAATAATAGCCTCATTTAGTTGTTCCTTATTACTAACTCTAAAATATTTACAATTATATAATTTTGCTACCGTTTTAAAATCTACCGATGTATTTGCTATCCAATACTTTTCAAAATTTTCTAATTTTGATTCAGACATTGGTAAAAATGAAAATATTCCACCACCTCCATTATTTATAACGACTATACTTAGGTTATTATTTGATTTTATTAAACCATTCATATCATGATAAAAACTCATATCACCAATTATAAGTAATACGTTACTTGAATTGTTATTTCCTTTACTTATACCTAAGGCAGTTGAAATAACTCCATCAATACCACTTGCGCCTCTATTACCAAAAACATTTATTTTTTTGTTAATCGAAAAAGTGAAAGTATCTATATCCCGTATTGGCATTGAATTGCCAATAAATAAACAATCATTATTATCCAATGTATTAACGCAAATATTAGCTATAGTACCTTCAAATACTTTTTCTTTTTTGATATAATTATTAATCATTAATTTGATTGAACTTTCATATTCTATTATTTTTTTCGTCCATATTTGATCATTAGTCCAATTGATATTTTTTATTTGATATTGGCAATATTCTAAAATAGGATTTTTAATAAAAGTTTTTGAATCATCATTAAATTGAGAAAAATCATCAATATAAATAGTTTTACTATTCCACTTATCTAAATATTTACATAGTATTTTTGAAGTTGGTTTACGTCCAAAGCGCAATACTTGGTCAGGATTTATTTCAATACACTTTAGAAATATATCATATGTAGTAATAATATTATGGTTATTATAGCCATATCTTATTTGAGATAATGGATCTGCAAAAATTGGTGCCTTAATTTTTTTGGACAATTCCACTATATAGTTTTGATGGCTATCAACTTCTTGAGGACCTGCTATTATTAATGTTCTCTTAGTTTGTTTGATTAAATCAATAGATGGCTTTATAAAAATTACTTTTTTATCAAACTTCTCAAACTTTATTTTTTCAAAATTATTATTTTTTAGTTCGGATTCTTCAAAAGGACAATTTAAATGCACTGGACCTGGCGGGAAACATTCCTTATTATCTCCTGATGCATATTTAATAGATTTTAATAATTTTTGTTCAAGGACATTCGTTTTATTTTTGGGCAAACCTATACTTGTAGAATATCTAACATGAGAACCAAATAAATTTTCTTGCTTTATTGTTTGATTTGCACCTGTATTTATTAAATATGGCGGTCTATCTGCAGTTAGCAATATTAATGGATGTCTACTTAAACTTGATTCAATCACTGCAGGTAAATAGTTTGCTGCAGCTGTGCCAGATGTAGATAAAAGAATAACTGGTTGCTTTGTTTGCTTTGCAATACCTAATGCGTAATAAGCACTTGACCGCTCATCAACATGGCTAATACAAAAATAATTTTTATTTTGGGTAAAAGCATTGATCAGTGATGAATTACGTGCACCTGGTGATATACAAACGTACTTAATATTATAGTTACTAAAAAATGATACCAAAAAGAATGACCAATATGTGTCATTATAAATTTGTTTTTTATTCATATATAGTTTTCTAAATCCTTCCTCCAGTTAATGCTGATAAAATAGGCTTAATTTTTAATTTAGTTTCCTCCCATTCTTTATCAGGTAATGACTCTGCCACAATTCCTGCCCCAGAAAAAATATAAGCATCATGATCCTTAACTAAAGCAGACCTTATTGCTACAAAAAAATCTCCATCACAATTTTGGTCTATCCAACCAATTGGTCCACTATACCATCCACGATCATGGAACTCATATTTTTTAATTATATTAATTGCCTCTCTTGTTGGTGTACCCGCCACAGCAGATGTTGGATGTAATTTATATAAAACATCAAAAATATTTTGACAGTTTACATCATTTAATTGGCATGTAATAGGCGAATATAAATGCTGTAAATTCTTTAATTTCATGATTTGAGGGAACTTGGGACATTTTAAGGTTTTTGATATTGGCCTTAACTTCTTTACAACTTGCTCTAAAACTAAAGTATGCTCTTGTCTTTCTTTATGGCTATTGATTAACAATTGTTCTAAGAGTCTATCCTCTTCCATATTTTTACCTCTAGCTACAGTGCCAGCTAGCACATCTGTACATAAATACTCTGCTTTTAAAGAAACTAATCTTTCTGGAGTTGAACCAAAGAATATTCCTTTATCAGGATATTCAAAAAAATAATTTGTACATTTTGGATAAATATAACGCAATACCTGCATTGCAGAAATTACATCAAATTCATCATCAATCTTTAAATGTTGAGATCTTGAAATTACAACTTTTTCAATTTTTTTAGGTTTGATTTGATTTAATACTGAATGAATAATTTTTTTATAATTGGATTCACTTGGTATATCACTAGATTCTTTTATTGAAACTCTTGAAATTGATGGAAGAGTAATAGACAATCTGTTATTATAAGAAATACATAATTTTTTAAAATTAGAAGAAATGATGTCTATCATATCACTTGGATAAATTAATTTAGAAATTGTAAGCCATGATCCATCATCAGTTAATGTCGCTAAACATTCAGGAAAGTGGAATGTTGACTTAGGAAAATTCTTCCATGTTTGATCTGAACCATTATATTGAGAAAAACAATGTCCTCCAAATATTTTTGGATAAATCAATGAATCATCTGAAATTGAAATACTATTATTTAAAAATTTTATAATATTTCTATTCATATCTAATTTTGATTTAAAATTCTGAATATCAAATGCAATTATTTTGCCTAATCCCGCAAATGATATTCTATTTAATGGTTGTTCCCAATAAACTCTAAAAAGATTTTTATCTGATGGGTGACTCAAAAATGGCAGTATATCTCTAACATCTATTTGATACGTATAGGAAAACGCAATGGGACTCTTTTTATTTTTTGATTTTTTTAAGGCTAATTTTAAACCATCAATCAAACTTTTCTCTTTCATCAATTCAATCATGCTTAAATTTAATGGTTCATATTCATTTAGAAGAAATAAATTACACAATTTATTTTAATTTTATATTCAATTAAAGGAACGGACAGTGCAAGAATTTTTACATAATGGGAAAGAAAAAAAGAAATTTATTAAAAAAATGTTTGATGATATTTCTTCAGAATATGATTTTTTAAATACGTTTTTAAGCTTTGGCATAGATAAATATTGGAGAAAAAAATTTTTAAATTATATAAAATTAAAAAAGTCCTCTGTTGTTTTAGATGTTGCTTGCGGTACCTCAGATATTGGACTCTATCTTTATAAAAAATACTCAATTCAACTAATTTGTTTAGATTATTCATTAAAGATGTTAGAAATAGGTAAGAAAAAGGCTATAAAAAAAGGTTTTAATGAAATTTTGTTTGTTCAAGGAGATGCAGAAAACTTACCAATTTCAAATAATTCAATTGATGTAATAACAATTGCATATGGTTTAAGAAATCTAGGAGATTATGATAAAGCCTTTAAAGAATTTTATAGGGTTTTAAAACCTAATGGTATGTTAGGTGTTTTAGAATTTTCTCAGCCAAAGTATAAAATAATAACTTTTTTATTTAACATCTATTTTAATAAAGTGCTCCCAAAATTAGCATCAATCTTTTCTAAATCATATGCATATAGATATCTACCAGAATCAGTTTCATACTTTCCTAAAAGAGATATTATTTCTAAAAAAATTTTAAATGCTGGATTCAAAAAAACAAATTATATTGATTTAACAATGGGTATATCAACTATATTTTTAGGATATAAAGATTGAATAAGAAAATAACAGCACAACTATTACTTGTTTTGGTAACTCTTATTTGGGGTGCAACATTTATTATGGTTAAAGAAGCACTAAATGATGCAGGTCCTTATGCTTTTGCAGCAATCAGATTTGGTATTGCTGGAATACTTGCTTTAATTATTTCTAAAAATATTATTTTTAGTATTAGTCGTATCGAGATTATTTCAGGGATTATATGCGGAACTTTTTTATTTTCAGGGTATGCATTTCAAAATTTTGGTTTAATATATACTAGTGCCAGCAAATCAGCTTTTATTACTAGTATCAGTGTATTAATAGTTCCCATCATACTATTCTTTTTTAAGATTCAAAATATTAATAATAAAATTTGGATTGCAGTTTGTATTGCAACATTCGGATTATATATACTTATTAATCCTACTGTTGATAAGGTGTCGATTGGTGATATTTTAACTTTTGGATGTGCATTGTTTTTTGCGATACATATCATTTTTCAAGATAAATATTTAAAAAAAAATATTCGTATAATTCCATTCTTCCTTATACAAACGTGGTTTGTCTGTATTTTATCCTTAATAAATAGTTTCATTTTCGAAGCTAACTTTGCAATTCTTTCAAACAGATTATTAATAGCTCTCTTTATAACTGGAATTGGTGGAACTTTTATTGCATTCCTAGTTATGATTTGGGCACAAAAAATATTAGATCCAAATCAGACAGCAATAATTTTTTCTCTCGAACCAGTTTTTGCTGCAATATTTTCCATACTTCTAGCTGGTGAATATCTAAGTATTTGGGGTTGGTGTGGAGGAGGATTAATTGTATTTGCAGTAGCATGGGGTGGATCAGACTAAGTAAATCTGGATTTTATATTTTTTATCACTAAGAAATAAAGTATCACTCCAATACTAAGTTCTAATATTGTAAAAATTATTAGATTTCTTGCTATACCTGAAGCAAAGCCATAGCTGTGAAGACCAACGCTCAATAAATTCACTCCAAACCATGCCATAACAACAACTATATTGTTTAATATTAATCCAAAAGCAAAACCTTGTGGTTTGGCCATACCTGTTATACGCATATGTAATAGCATAATTTGCCACATTACGATCAGCAACGCTCCATTTTCCTTTGGGTCCCATCCCCAGAATCTACCCCAAGATTGGTCCGCCCATATTCCACCCAGTATTGTTCCAAATAATGTGAAAAATAATGCAAAAAGGGTTGCTCCTAACATATTTTTACTTAATGTTTTTAAATATTTATTATCATTTGGATACATAAAAGCTTGAACTAAATATATATGTCCCAATAAACCAGCAAACAAAGAGGCACCATACCCTGTAGTTATTGTTGTAACATGAGTAGCTAACCAAAAATTAGAATTTAGTACTGCTACTAACATACCAAGGGTATCACCATCATTAGCATATCCAAACCCCACATAGT
>CAYFHL010000042.1:0-10492 GCA_964342955.1 uncultured bacterium | reverse complement strand
CAATCCAAGTATGAAAAATCAATCTTTCTGATATATTAATAAAAGTTCCAGTATCGAACAACATTCCTAAACCATAATACTGTTCGATTAATGAAAAATTAGTTTTTAAACGAATTCCAATAGGTAAGGATAAATAACTATTTGGACCAATCTTCAAATTATTAAGCTTTCTTGCTGTTGAAATTAAAAAGCCGTATTCACTATGACTAAACATTGTGATTTTATTATAATTGATTTCATGTATTTCAATTATACCATCACCATTATCATTCCAAGCAGATTTTGTATTTGGGATATTATTTATATTACTATTTAAAAAAACAAAATTATAAGGAGAAGTATTAATTAATCTCGAATAGCTTAATAAATTTATATTTATTAAATCACTGTATTTTTTTTTATGCGAAATTTTCAAATCATTTATTTCATAATTAATTACAAATGCAGGATTTAAACTATGATTATCTATACTAGCAATTCCACCCATAGCCCCAGATCTAGCAGAAATATTTTCTCTAAATATTTCTCCACCATAATTTGAAAAATTCAATGCAAGGCCATATGTACTAAGTAATATAATTAATAAATTATTTTTCATATTTATTTTTTAAATCATTCAATATTTTTAATGCATCAATTGGTGTTAATGAATTTATATCTATCGATTTTAATTCTTTTAATAGCCTCTCTTCATCCTCTAAAGTTAATTCAATTTGTTTAAATTTTTTATCTCTAATTGATGGTCTAGAATCATTTTTATGTAATAATAGTAATTCTTTAAGTAATTCATGAGCTCTATTAATTACTTTAGAAGGAAGACCAGCAAGTTCTGCCACATGAATTCCATAACTTTTATCAGAACTACCTAAAATAATTTTCCTTAAAAATATAATTTCATTTTCCTCTTCTTTTACTGCAACATTTAAATTAAACGCTCTTTTTAACTTATTTGCTAAATCAACAAGTTCATGATAGTGGGTTGCAAAAAGAGTTTTAGATTGAACTTTAGGATTATTATGCAAATACTCTGTAATTGACCAAGCAATTGATAGCCCATCATAAGTTGCTGTTCCACGACCTATTTCATCTAATAAAACTAAACTTTTATTAGTTGCATTATTCAGTATATTTGCTGTTTCATTCATTTCAACAAGGAATGTTGACTCTCCTCCAGCTAAATTATCACTTGCACCAACCCTTGTAAATAATTTATCTACTACACCAATAGTTGCTTTTTTAGCTGGAACATAGCTTCCAACTTGAGCTAAAATTACTGATAGACCTATTTGTCTTAAATATGTGCTTTTACCTGCCATATTGGGGCCTGTTATTATAGCAATTTGATTCTTTTTATTATCAATAGTAATATCATTACCAATAAAATCATCACCGAAAGGAAGCAGCTTTTCTATAACTGGATGTCTATTATCTATAAGCTCTAACTTAGATTTATCATTTACAATGGGAAAAACATAATTATTTTGAATTGCAATTTCTGCAAATGTAGATAAAACATCTAATGTAGATAAAACTATTGAATTAAATTGAATTTCCTTCCCTTTTGAAATAATCTGATCAAACAAAGTGTTCAATATCTGAGTTTCAATTTCTACAATCTTTTGTTCAGAGTTTAATATCTTTTCTTCATACTCTTTTAATTCTTCAGTAAAATATCGTTCTGAATTAGTCAAAGTCTGCTTTCTAATATAATAGTCTGGTACTTTATCAGAGTGAGACTTAGTAACTTCTAAGTAATAACCAAACACTCTATTATATCCAACTTTCAAATTAGATATACCTGTTTTCTTTTGTTCATCTAGCTGCATTTTTATCATCCAATCACTCGCACGATTAGATAATGTTCTATATTCATCTAAATCTTTAGAAACACCATCTTTGATATATCCCCCTTTATTGATATTAATAGCAGGCTCTGTTTTAATTGTTTTTAATATTTTTTGAGAAATTTTATTTGTTTCTTGAAACTGATTAATAATTTTTTTTATTGATGATCTGGGCTTAAATAATATCTCTTTTATTTTAATAATACAATTTAGTGTCAGTCCTAGATTAACTACATCTCTTGGATTAGCTTTTTGTGTACTTATTTTAGATAATATTCTCTCCATATCTGCTGTTTCTTTTAAAATTTCTCTCAATTCACTGCGTGCATTTTCGTCTTCTAAAAAATTCCTTACATCTTTTAAACGTCTATTAATTTCACCGACATTTACCAGAGGATGTCTTAGCCATTTTTTAAGTAGCCTACTTCCAGATGATGTAATAGTTTTATCTATTGTACCAATGAGAGTTCCATGAATTCCCTGACTATCTAAAGATTTAAATATTTCTAAGTTTCTTACTGTTGATGAATCTAAACCCATATTATTTTTATCTGTATAATATGAAATAGAATTTATATGTTTAACCCTACCTTTAAAATTATTGTTAACATAATAAAAAGCTACTCCAGCAGCAGTAATGGCTAAATTCTTTCCATCTAAACCAAAACCTTTCAAAGATTGAGTATTAAAATGAGTTATTAATGAATCATATGCGGCATCATATGATTCACACCACTCTGGAACTTCAGTTATAAATAAATTATTATTATTAAGCAAAGTACTAAACTCTTCCTTCTGGTGTTCTAAAACTATAGCTTCTGAAATATTAAATTGTTTTACAATATTATTTAATTGATTAGATTTTATTTCGCCTGAAATAAATTCGCCTGTTGAGTGATCTAACAAAGAAAAACCAATTTGGTTTTTATCTATAATAAATGCAGATAGATAATTATTTTCATTATGTTGAAGATATTTTTCACTTAGCGCTGTTCCTGGAGATAAAACTTCAATTACCTCTCTTTTAACTATTCCTTTGGCAGTTTTTGGATCTTCCACTTGTTCACATATTGCAACTCTATGCCCAGCCTTTAACAATTTATGTAAATGTTGTTCTAAAGAATGATATGGAAAACCAGCAAGTGGAACACTCGATGCTGCTCCATTAGCTCGTTTTGTTAAAGTTATTCCTAATATATCAGATGCTAACACAGCATCCTCTTCAAATGTTTCATAAAAATCTCCCATTCTAAATAACATTAAAGAATTAGGATGATCTTTTTTTGCATTCCAAAATTGTTTCATAACAGGAGTTGGACCTTTTATTTTCATTGGTACAATTTCCTCGCATTTCCATCTCTATAAGTTATTTTTAATTTATCAAAGTATTCTAATAATGGAACTGCATATTTTCTAGTTGTATTAGCTAGCTCTTTAAACTCTGGAACTGTCATCTCTAAATTATTTTCAAAATGTAGTCTAACTTTTGTTTTTAATTTTAAAAAATTAGCTTTTGTAAATAATAATTTGTTATCTAAACGCAATATTTTGCCTTCTCTCTCAGAAATCTTAATAAGATGTCTGATTTTTTCTGGATCAATTTTTATATTATTAGAAAGCTGTAGTACATCAGAAGATGAAAAGCCCTCGTTATCTAGAAATTTTAATATTTTTTCTTGTTGTAAATTTTCGTCTTGATTTAATACAATTTTGAAGCTCGGGTCAAACCATAATTCACCTTTTTTATTTATTAAACTATTTTCTAACATATTTTTTAAAATAATATCAAGGAATACTTCTTCACATTGTAAACTTTGCCTAATCTGTTCTTTTTGAACTCCAGAATCATATGGATTTTTATTATGATAATCTTTAATAAAATCATTTACATATCCTAAAATAGTCTGCCACTGAACTGAGCTAAGCAACCATTTATTTTGTCTATGATTAAGCCAAAATAAATCATTGCTTTCATTAACCCACTTATTAATTTCATCATCCGAAACACCTAATCGATAACGCAGCTTTTCTAATGTTATTGGCTCTGTCTTTTCATATTCAACCATTTTAATAAATTGTTCAAGTGAATTTGAGTTGAAATAGTCTTCTAATTTACATTTAATATCTTTCCATCTATCTTCAATCAAAGTTTCAATTACTTTTCCACCACCAATAGTCATAACAGGTGAAAATGTACGTATTATAAACTTATCTCCATAAGCAGCTATAATTGGATTTTCAAGTCTTAATAATGCAGATACACTATCTCCTTGGTTTAAGACTTTACCTTTTGTTAAAGCAATCCGAGCTATTACTTCTTGTGTTCCTAAATGAACCCTAATCCTTTGATTTTGTACAATTGGATTTTTTGCGGAATTTAATAATTTTAATGCAACCCCTATTTGTTTTACACTCTTTAAATAACCCAAATCTGCGATCTGACTACCTCTTGATAAATCACTTTTAATAGTTCCTTGTAAATTTATTGCTGCACGATCTCCCATAACTACTTTTACGACATCCTTACTATGCGATTGCAATCCTCTTACTTTCGATTTTAAATAACCCGGTAATATTTCAATTATTTGGCCTAATACTAATTTGCCTGAATTCACAGTACCTGTAACAACAGTACCATGACCTTTTTTACTAAAAACTCTATCTATATGCATACGAAATATTCCTCTATCATATCTTTTAGGAACATCACTGCAAATTTTAATGATTTCTGATTTTAGATTTTCAATTCCTTCTCCAGTCTCTGCAGATACTTTAAGTATTGATGAATTTTCCATAAAGGATCCTTTAATTAAATCAGATACATCTAATTCTACCAAATCAAGCCAATCCTTATCTACTAAATCAACTTTATTTATTATTACAAGACCTAATGGAACTTCTAATAACTTTAAAATTTCAAAATGTTCTCTAGTTTGTGGCATTACTCCATCATCAGCTGCAATTACTAAAAGTGCAACATCAACACTAGAAACACCTGACACCATGTTTTTGACAAATTTTTCATGCCCAGGTACATCAATTAATGTAATTTCTTCATCTAAGAACGCAAAACCAATATCTATAGTCATTCCACGTTTTTTTTCTTCTTTTAATTTATCTGTATTTACACCCGTAAGTGCTTTAACTAAAGCAGTTTTTCCATGATCTATATGGCCTGATAAACCAATAACAGTCTGTTTCACTTTAATGCCTTAACAATTGATTCAACTAAACTTTGTTTTTGATCCATTGGTATTGCTTTTAAATCTATATGAAAAATATTATTTGAAATATACCCAATGATTGGAGGACTAACATTTCTAAACATTTTAGCTAGTTCAGTGGCTTTCATTATACCATTAAAAGTTAATGCAATACTTGGGAAAGACTTTAAAGGTAACGAACCACTTCCAGCAGCTACTTTTGTTTTCTTTATTTGAATAGAAAAATTAGTAATTATTTTTTGGGGAATTAATTTCATTATATTTTTTGCAAAATTTTCTAATTTTGTTTGATTTCTTAAGAATAATGATATTGTAAGATTATTATTATTTATATCAGTTGGGGTATTATATGATTTTAGAGTATTTTCAAGGATTGCATAAGTTAGTTTATCGCATCGTAATGCTCTATATAATGGATTTTTATGAATCTTCTTAATAAACTTTTTCTTTCCACAAATTATTCCACATTGAGGCCCACCAATTAATTTGTCTCCACTAAATGATATTACGTCAACACCAGATTTTATGTATTTTTTCACTATAGGCTCATTAGGTAAATCTAACTTACTAAAATCTGCTATTGCCCCACTACCCAAGTCTAATAAAACTGGAATTCGTTTTTTCTTACCTAAAATAGATAAATCGATAAGTTCTACAGATTTTGTAAATCCTATTACTTTATAATTACTTGTATGAGCTACTAAAATAGCACCCGTATTTTTATTAATCGCATTATCATAATCTTTTAAATGGGTTTTATTTGTTGTTCCCACTTCAACCATTTTGCATCCAGATTTAGAAATAACATCTGGGATCCTAAAAGAACCACCAATTTCAATTTGTTCACCACGACTTATAATAACTTCTTTATTCTCTGACATCGCATTTAACATAAGTAAAACTGCTGCTGCATTATTATTTACAACAATTGAGGCTTCACTGCCCGTTAAGGCATTAATCAATTTGTCCACATGAAAAGTTCTCTCACCTCTTTTACCTGTTTCTATATTTTGTTCTAAATTGGAATAAGGATATATTTGATTGAGTGCTTTATCATATAATGTCTTTGAAATTGGGGCTCTTCCTAAACCTGTATGTAATATGATACCTGTACCATTAATTACTGAATTTAAATTTGGGGATGATAGTTGGCTAATAGAAGATTCAACTCTTTTAAAGGTATCTTCTTTTATATGTTTAGTTAAAACACCTGATCGGATTTCTTGTCTGATTTCATTTAATGTTCTCCTAATTACTTGAGTATAAAGTAAATATGGAGCATCTGAAATTAGAGACTTATGGTAGTCTAAAATTTCATCTACTGAAGGAATTTCACGTAATGCCACACGGACTTGTTTATTTTCACTCATCCTTTATTCCAAATGATAAAATTATCCATTCTTACAACTTTGTAATATATCTAATAATTTTTCTAATATGACTTCTGATTGGAATCCATTTAAAATTGTTATTACAAAAATAGGGAATTCTTTATCAGGTAAAATTTCTTCAAATTCATCAAAAATATCAGTTTCATCTAAAAATTCATCTAGATCCTTACCTGATTTCAATACTGATGCAATATGCTCTTGAAGAGTTAAAATATGATTTTTAACTTCTTCTCTTGTCATTTCTAAAATTGGTTTATTCATCATTTTAATACTGCTACTTCATCAACTTCATCAAGTTGATTCTTTCCAAGATATTTGTTAGCATACTTTTTGTATACACCTTCTTTTACAAAAATTTCAAATAGATCTTCATCTATCTCATAATCCTTTTTCATAAATCCCATAATACGCATAGCTTGAGATAATTTTTTTCCATCTTTATATGGTCTATCAGCAGCAGTAAGGGCTTCATAAATATCGGCTATAGCCATCATTTTAGCTTGTGTACTCATTTCATCTGCTTTTAATCCTTTAGGATAACCTGTACCATCTAATTTTTCATGGTGACCTCCTGCAAACTCAGGAACATTGCGTAGTTTTTTAGGATAAGGCAATTTATTCAACATATCAATTGTAATTACAATATGGTCATTAATTATTTCTCGTTCTTCAGGTAATAATGTACCTTTCGGTATTTGTAGGTTTCTAACTTCTTTTTCATCGAGAAAATTAATTTTTTTACCTTGTGAAACCCACTTATATTTACCAATATCAGCTACACGTTGCTGATCTTCTTTTTCCATAAATTCACCACCACGATTAGTTTTCTGAATGAACTCTTGTTCATCTGTTAGTTTATTGATTTGATCATTAAATGAAACTTCTGTTTTTTCTATTGCACCATTTGCATTTCCATTTTTTAATAGCTTAACTTGTTTTTTCAACATATCAATTTCTGCATCTCTTTTAAGCACTTCAAAACGAGTATCCACAGTTTCTATTCTATCAGTGATCGTTTCTAATTTCATTCCTTTATCAACAACATGAGGTGGTGTTGCAACTTTACCGCAATCATGAAGCCATCCAGCAATATATAGTTCATAGCGCTCATCTTCATTCATAGAAAAATCTGCATATTTACCTGTTTTAGTTTTTTCAACGGCATCTGCAAGCAACATTGTAATTTCTGGAACTCTCTCACAGTGGCCACCCGTATATGGTGATTTTTTATCAATAGCTGTCGCTATTAATTGTATAAATGATTCAAAAAGGTTTTTCAATTCAGCAACTAAGCGTTTATTTGTAAGAGCAACAGCTCCTTGAGAAGCAAGTGATTCAACTTGATCCTCCATCTCTTTAGAAAAAGTGATGACTTTACCAGTTTTTATATCGGTAGCATTGATTAATTGCATTACTCCTATAATTTCATTCTCATGATTTTTTAGTGGAACTGAAAGAACTGACTGTGTACGATAACCTGTGGCCTTATCAAAGTTCTTTGCACCTGAAAAATCAAATCCTTTCTCTTTATAAGCATCTTTGATATTAATTGTTTTTCCAGTATGAGCAGAGTAAGTAACAATACTTGCATGGTTAGGTTTACCATCTTCACCAAATAATTGCATAGGTGGAAATGTAATTTCAGTTCCAGATGTTCCTCCCATTACTGTATTCATAGAATCGTTTCGTAAAATTTCAAATTTCATTGTTTTTTCATCATCGCTTATCATGTATAAAGTTCTACCATCAGCTCGAGTAATCTTTCTTGCTTCTTCCATAATTAGTTCAAATATTACATCCGTATTATCTTCTCTAGATAGTGATAGACCAATCTCATTTAAGCTTTTTACTCTTTCTTCTAAATACTTAATTTTATCTTTTAAATTCATTTTTACTCCACAATTTTATTTGAATGGTAATATAATTACATAAGATTACGACCCTAAATCTATTAAAACTATAGTTTTTTATCAAATGAAATGGCATTTTTTTTATTTCATTTTATTTTTTCTATTTTTCTAATCTTCAGCGATTGAAATTCTTACAGTTTAATAACAATAATTGTTTAAATTTTATGTATGACTAGAATATTAAATAAATTAACTGATTGGGATATCTTATTTTACTATTTTATAAACAATCGATCTCAACATAAGTATATTATAAAAACATTAATGGGAATATCCATCACTGCTGATGGCTATTTTTATTATTTAGTACCTCTTTTCTTTTTAGTATACAATCCAGCCATTGGTATACCGTTGTTTATTAATCTCCTAATTGCATTTTTCATTCTTATGCCTTTATATTTAATTATTAAAAACACTGTCTGTAGAGAAAGGCCCTTTGAGAATTTTAATGAAACTAAAACATTAGTAGATCCGCCTGATAAATTTAGCTTCCCATCTGGCCATACTGCTGCAGCATTCCTATTTTGCATCATTATTAGTTCTTTTTTTCCAGTTGCAATCTATTTATTAATTCCTTGGGCAATTTTGGTAGGAATGTCTCGCGTTTTCCTAGGAATGCATTACTTAACCGATATTATTGCTGGATCAATACTTGGAACAATTAGTGCCTTATCATCCATGTATCTATATGAACCAATTTCACAGTATCTCTCTATATAGTATTATTACTCTTAATTAAAGTTTCTATCCTTATTTAAATTAATTTAGCCACACCTATGTTTACTATATTTCACTATCCATATTTAATCATACAGGCATATTTTTATTTTTTATTTAATTTTGAAATTATTGCTTTAATAAAATTCACTTTTTTGTGGCCCTTTATTTTATTATTTTCTTTAATAAACAACTGCTTTCTCTTCCTTGATCATTTATTTTTTAGATTTAATAAAATATCTATTAATCAGCCATTTTTTATTACAGGCTTTCCAAGATCTGGAACAACTTTTTTACATAAAACTATCAGCCATGATCAACAATTTACAACACCAGTCTTATGGGAAATGTTATTTGCACCATCAATTATACAAAAAATAATTTTTTGGAATATATATAAAATTTTTTCATTTTTGTTTAAATATCGTAAAATTAATTTTTTTAATTCAGCTATAAGCAGCTTAAAAGATATACATAATATCAATCTAAATGGTCCTGAAGAAGATTATCTGCTCCTTATTCCATATGGAGGTTGTTTTTTACTCATACTAATGCTACCTGTTAAACATATATGGAATTTAGATAATTTCGATAATAGCTTTAGTCTAAATCATCGCGACCGATTGATGAAAAAATATAAACAATTAATTCAACGACATTTATATTACCATGGTGAAAATAAAATTTATCTATCAAAAAATCCATCATTTACATCATTTTCTGAATCTCTTAAACGTCACTTTCCAGATTGTAAACTCTTGAATTGTTATAGAGATCCTTCAATTTCCATTCCATCATTATTAAGCACAATGCAGGAAGGTTACTTAATAATGTCTCGATCCGTTTATAATAACAACCATATTAATAAGTATATTGAAATGTATAAAATTTATTCAACTACAATTAAGAATCATTCTTCATCTGATCAGAATTATCATATTGTACATATGGATAGTATAAAAGATGATTTATTTAATACCGTTTCTAATATTTATCAAAAATTTAATTATTTATTATCTCAGGATTACAAAAACATCTTAGAGGTAGAAACAGAAAAATCAAAAAATTATAAAAGTAAACATCAATATGATTTAAAAGATTTTAATCTAAATCAAAAAACAATTGACGAAATATTTAAAGATATAAAACCTAATATTTAGACAAATAAATAAGGGCTCAACATGTTGAGCCCTTATTAGCGTGTATCATATCCTTTCCTCTGTCGCCGAATTGGCGAAATATAATACAATTATTTTAGTAACATAATCTTCTTCGTATCAATCGCACCAGCCATCTCTGCACGAATCAAATACATTCCACTAGCCTGATCTGAAGCATCCCATGAAAATGCATGGATATTCGCTTTAAGATTACCATCATGTATTGTTGATACAACTTGACCAGCC
>CAYFHL010000041.1:0-10510 GCA_964342955.1 uncultured bacterium | reverse complement strand
ACAAAAAGAGGAATTTGTAAAGGTAAAAATTCAAAAATATCTTGGACACAAGTTGAGACGGGATCAGCGATTACATGGAAATATCCATCTTGTATTTTAGAGGGGAATAACTCTACAGGAGAATTTTATTCAGTAGCCTTAACTAACAATTTTCAACAAGCTGATACAGGGACTAAAATGATTCATATTGGTAAAAATTCAAAAAGTACAATTATTTCAAAAGGAATTGCAGCAGGAAAAGGGAAACAAACATACAGAGGTCAAGTTAAAATTATGAAATCCGCTGAGAATTCAAGAAATTTTTCACAATGTGACTCAATATTAATAGGTAATAATTGTAGTGCTCATACGTTGCCTTATATTGATGTACGTAACCAAACTGCTAATATGGAACATGAAGCGACTACTTCAAATATAGGAGAAGATCAATTATATTATTGTAACCAAAGAGGAATATCAACTGAAGATGCAATATCAATGATTGTGAATGGTTTTTGCAAACAAGTATTCCAAGAACTACCAATGGAATTTGCTGTAGAAGCTCAAAAGTTATTAGAAGTGAGTCTTGAAGGAGCTATAGGATAAATATGATTTCTATAAAAGATTTGCATGTAAAGATTGATCAAAAGAAAATACTAAAAGGAATAAATCTTGAAGTTAATCCTGGAGAATTGCATGTTATTATGGGAAGAAATGGTACTGGCAAGAGCACTTTAGCAAATGTAATTGCAGGAAAACCTAAATATAATGTTGAAAGAGGGGAAATTTTTTATAAAGGTAATTCATTATTAAGAATGTCTCCGGAAGATCGTGCAAGAAATGGAATCTTTTTATCCTTTCAATATCCTGTTGGTATCCCTGGGGTAAATAATAGTTATTTTTTAAAAGCAGCATTTAATGCAATTAGAAAGCATAATAATGAACAAGAACTTGATGCGATGGATTTCATTAAAATAATTAAAGAAAAATTAAAAATTGTTGGTTTAGACGAGAGTTTTATTCATCGTTCAGTTAATGAGGGGTTTAGTGGTGGAGAAAAAAAACGTAATGAAATTCTACAGATGATTACCCTAAACCCTTCTTTATCAATATTAGATGAGACAGATTCGGGATTAGATATAGATTCTTTAAAAATAGTTGCTGAGGGTGTAAATGGATTTAGAGAAAAAAATAAATCGTTCATACTTATTACGCACTATCAACGTATTTTAGATTTTATGAAACCAGATTATATTCATGTTATAATGGATGGAAAAATTGTTAAATCTGGCAGTGCGGACTTAGCATTAAAATTAGAAGAAGAAGGATATTCTTGGTTAGAGAAATAAGATAGTTTATTAAATTTAATTAAATAATGAATAACCAGCCTGAAATATCAACAAACAAATCATTTTTAAGTCAAAGTATTAAAAATGCGCTAAAATATTATAAATCTAATGGATATCCGGATAATAAAGATGAAAAGTGGAAGTTTATAAATTTTAATCCATGGAAAGATTATAAATATTCTATTGATGATGGTAATAATGATTTAAAAAATATAAATTTATTTGAATTAGAAAATTCAATTCCAATTATTTGTAATAATAATAATATTATTTTTCCAAAAGAAGCATTGGATCAAATTTCAATTTTATCATTTGATGATGCTCAAAAGAAGAATTTCAATTTTAAAAAATATTTTAATAAAAAAATTAATTATAATGATCAACCCATCGAGGCTGAGAATACAGCTTTCTTTAAAGAGGGTATTATTATAGAAATAAAACCAGGTCAGAAACTAGATAAGCCAATACATATTTTTCACATTATTTCTGATTCAAAAGATAAAAAATATTTTCCTAGAATTTTATTTATTTCAGGGGAAGACTCATCTTGTAGCGTTTTAGAAAGTTGCATATCAATTAATAGTAAAAATGTTTTTATTAATGCAGTCACAGAATTGGTGCTCGAAGAAAATAGCAATTTAGAATGGAATAGAATACAAAAATACAGTGACCAAATTGGACAAACTATGTCTACTAATGCAGTAATAAATGAATCAGCTAATTTTATAATGAATAACATAGATTTAGGTGGTAGCTTTATAAGGAGTGAATTTCAATTATATCTTGAATCTGCTAACTCAGAATGTAAATTGAATGGAGTTTATGTAGGAAATAATAGACAAAAATATAATATTTTTTCAAAAGTGCACCATTTAAAGCCTCATTGTAGAAGTAATCAAAATTTTAAGGGAGTATTAGATGATAATTCTCATGCTGTATTCAGAGGGATTACTCATGTTTATTCAAATTCAAAAAAAACTGATGCAGATCAATCAAATAAAAATATTTTACTCTCAAAAAAAGCTAAAATAAATTCGATACCCCAACTAGAGATATATGAAGATGATGTTAAATGTTCACATGGCAGCACAACAGGCTATTTGGATGAAGATGTAATATTTTATATGAAAACAAGGGGATTGAGCGGAAGAGAATCTAAAAGTTTACTTATAAATGGATTTGTAAATGAAATAGTTGAAAATATCAATAATAATAATATTAAAGATTTAATTAGTAAAGATTTATCGAATAAGTTAAGCAAAATGGTATTATAATGGATATTTTCAAAGATTTATATCAACAATTAATTATTGATCATAACCAAAATCCACAAAATTATTATGCTATGACGAATGCGACTCATGTTGCTGATGGCCATAATCCATTATGTGGAGATCAAATAAAAATATTTTTAAGAGTAAATAAAGATGTTATTGAAGAAATTTCATTTCAAGGTGTTGGATGTGCCATTTCAAAAGCATCTGCATCAATTATGACTACTGTTTTGGTAAATATTAAAATAACTGATGCACATGAAATATTTAAAATATTTCATGAAATTATAACTAGTGGTAACATTAAGAATAAAAAATATAATATAGATAAATTAGAAGTTCTTGGAGGTGTTTATAAATACCCATCAAGGGTAAAGTGTGCATCTCTTGCTTGGCATACTTTTCAAGGTGCGCTAAAAAACACGATTGAATTAATAAAAACTGAATAAATGGATTATGAAAATAAGATAATAACGGTAAAGAGAGATTGTGATGCAATTTTAATTCCATCAGGAGATCCAATTAAATTAATCAAAGGCACCCAAGTAAGAATCACTCAAGCTTTAGGAGGTGATTATACATTATTTGTGAATGGTAATCTAATTAAAATTTCAGGTAAAGATGCTGATGTTATTGGTGAGAAAGTAGCAGAACAGCCTAAAAATAATATTAAAGTTGATTTTACACAATCAATAGATGAAAATTCAGTTTGGGAGCAACTTAAAACTTGTTATGATCCTGAAATACCAGTTAATATAGTTGATTTAGGGTTGGTTTATGATCTGGAAATAAAAAAAAATAAAGAGAAACAAAACATAATATATGTTAAAATGACTCTTACTGCACCAGGATGTGGTATGGGGCCAGTAATAGCTCAAGATGTTGAACAGAAAATTAGAACTATACCGGGTGTATATGATGTTTTAGTAGAGATAGTATGGGATCCTGTTTGGGATAGAGATATGATGACTGATGAAGCTAAACTTCAGTTAGGTATGCTATAGTGATTGATAAAAGTCATCATTCAAAAAAAACTAAATTGGATATACAAAAAATTCGTTTAGATTTTCCAATTTTCCAAAATAATCCTGATCTAAAATATTTTGATAATGCTGCAACCACACAAAAGCCTCAAGCTGTCATTGCAAGTTTAGAAAAATTTTATTCATTTTATAATTCAAATATCCATAGAGGTGTATATAAAATTGCTGAAAGAGCAACTAGTCAATATGAAAAATCTAGGGATAATATTGCTAGATTTATTAATGCCACGGATCGAAAATCAATTGTTTTTACAAGTGGTACAACTGAAAGTATTAATCTTGTTGCGCATAGTTGGGCAAAGAAATATTTAAAATCAAATGATGAAGTATTAATTACTGAAATGGAACATCATAGTAATATAATTCCTTGGCAAATTGTTTGTAAAAAAATCGGATCAAAATTAAAATTTATCCCAATTAAAGAAGATGGAACATTAAATATTTCTGAAATAGATAAACTTATTAATAACAAGACTAAGTTTATTTCAATAATTCATCAATCAAATGTTTTTGGTACTGTAAATCCTATTGAAATGATTATTGATAAGGCACATAAAGTAGGAGCAAAAATTTTAATTGATGGTGCCCAATTCGTACCACATAAAAAAGTTGACGTGTCGCAATTAAAGTGTGACTTTTATGTATTTTCAGCCCATAAAATAATAGGACCTACTGGTGTGGGAGTATTATATGCTAAAACAGAGTTACTTGATTCAATGGATCCTTTTATAACGGGTGGTGAAATGATCAAAACTGTAGATATGAAAAAATCTACATGGAATGAAATCCCTTGGAAGTTTGAAGCAGGGACATCAAAAATAGCTCAAGTAATTGGATTAGATGCGGCAATTAATTATATTGAAATGATTGGGTTAAATAAAATTCATACTTACATTAATGAAATACGGAATTATGCAATATTAGAACTATTAAAAATTCCTAATATTACAATTTATGGTTGTGAAATAAATTCTGGAGGAGGCATAATAAGTTTTAATGTGAAAAATATTCATCCGCATGATTTAGCTCAGTTACTTGATGAGGATGGCATTGCTATTCGGGCTGGACATCATTGTGCTCAACCTATAATGAGCTATTTAAAAATTAATTCAACTAATAGGGTTAGTCTTTATTTTTACAATACAAAAAATGAAATAGATTTTTTAATAAAAAGTATAAAATCAAGTATCAAATTATTTAGTTAGATAAGAGATCTATCAAAATATTTCAAAAGCTACATAATAGGGGCTTTCCCCTCTAAAAATTCTCATCATAATCATATCTCCTAGGCTATAATTGTCAATTTCGTTCCTATAATCTTCAACGTTATTGATTGAAGTTTTTCCTATTTCTGTAATTATATCATCCAATATAATTTCATTTTTGTATGCAGGAGATTTTTTTTTAATATCAATAACTCTAACTCCTAACATATTATCATTATTTTCTACTTTCATACCTAGAATATCATATGTAGATGAAGGAGAACTATTAAATGTTATATTTTCTAAATTAGGTCTTATCCCTAAAGTAACCATAATTTTTTTTTGTTTTCCATTTCTTATTACGGTTAAATCTACTTTTTCATTTGGTCTACCTGAAGAGATAACATTTTTTAACTTTGAAGAATTTGTTATTTTTACTTTATTAACATCAATTATTACATCTTTTTGTTTAAGACCACTCGCTTCAGCAGGACTTCCATTAATTACCTCACTTATAATTGCTCCATTTTGTTCATTTAAATTTAATGCTTTCGCGATTTGATCATTGATATCTTGAATTTGTACTCCTAGCCATCCTCTAGTGACAATACCTTCTTTGATAAGATCTGCCATAACTCGCTTTACCATATTAATTGGAATAGCAAAGCCTACTCCAACATTAGATCTAGAATACCCATCAGTAGCAATAGCAGTATTAATCCCGATAAGCTCTCCATCTAAATTAAATAAAGCGCCACCAGAGTTACCTGGATTGATTGCAGCATCATGCTGAATAAAATCTTCAAAATGATTTCTAGATATTACATCAGTTCGACCTACAGCACTAATAATTCCTGCTGTTACTGTATGATTTAGATGTAAGCCAAATGGGGAACCAATTGCAACCACCCATTCACCAACTTCCAATAAATCGGAATCACCTAGTTTAATACTATGTAGGTCTTCATATTCAACTTTAATAACTGCAATATCAGAAAGAGGATCAGTCCCTACAACCTTTGCATCAAGTTTTTTATTGTTTTCAAGAATGACTGTTATTTCATCAGCAGATTCTATAACGTGATTATTGGTAATTATGTATCCATTGTTAGAATCAATTATAACTCCTGATCCAAGAGATTGTCCTCTATATTGATCGTTTGGATAGACATCTCCAAAAGGTGAAAAAAATTGATGAAAATCATTTTCGATAACCTTTTCTGATACAATAGATACGACGCAAGGGTTTCCATGTTTTGCAACATCAATAAAAATTTCTGTAAAAGCTTTATCATGTGAGAATGATAAAGAAAGAAACAAAGCTATTGATGATAAAATAAATTTTTTAAGGTACATGTATATTATTCCTTTTTGATAAACATATAATGCTGATAAAACTCAGTTGTTCCATAAGATTATTTTATATAATTAGATTTAGCATAATTATTATATCAAAAATATCAATTTTGGAATCATTATTTAGATCTGCATTAAGAATTTGGAGTTCGATGAAATTATTATAAGATAAAATATATTGAATAGAAAAGATCAAGTCGTTAATATCCCATATTCCATCAAGGTTTATATCTTCAAAATAATTAATTAGAAGTAAATAATTATCTTGATTCAAGTCATTTATTAATATTGTATTGTTTTGTAAAAAAATAGTGTTTGTAGATGGACCTCCAGACGACATTAAATTAAAATTATCGATATGATAAAAAGAGTTTGACTCTAAATTAAGATTGAAGGCTATATTTAAGTTAATATTAATTTTTATTTCAATTGGATTGTTTTCATATATAAAAATTTTTATTGAATCTGTATTACTAAGTTGATTAATAATTAATGAATCTAAAATTTGTGAACCTTCAAATCGTATAAATTGATTAGGTATATTATGATTCAATGCCATAAACCAATATGCTCTACTAACTTCATCAAGGTTTACATTAAGATATTCGGGATTAGTATATAAACTAAATTGGCTTAACCAATTACAAGCATGATATTCATCAATTACAGAATACCCATGGCCACCACTAGGGACTGTATCAATCCATACATGTTCATTATAATCAAGCAGTATATCATATAAATCTTCTGCGTGGTATCTATGGGCTTCAGTAGATCCAAAATCTAAGTAGATTGGTAAATATTTTAAATTATAGTGCATACTTTGAAGACTATCATAAAAAAAGACAGTACTATTTCTGTGATATTCAAAGGGAACTTCTTCAGGTGTCCCACCGAACCATTCAATCATACTATTATTGCCATCCATTTCATAATATCGTCTTTCGCAATCAAGAATTCCAGAAGCTGATGCTGTTGCTGCAATCATGGGGTTATTAGGGTCAAGATGATTGTTTGAGTAAATTGATCCAGCTGCTCCTCCCATTGATCCACCCACCATATAAATTTTATTTTTATTAATTGAGTAGTTTTCAATAAGCCATTTGATTTCATTTTCTACCATATTTTGCATATTTTGGTTATTATAATTATTTTCGGCACCTCCAAAAGGAGATAAAAAAAACCATCCTCTATTATTTGCTTCTTCATCAAAATTAGTACTATATGTTGAATTGTGATTACCTCCCCATTGATGAAATGCAACTAATAGTGGATGAGAATTATTTTGATTATAATTTGATGGAATTTGATATGAAAAAATATCAATAGTATCATTGTTGTTTACTAGATATTCAGTAATAATTTCTTGAGCAGCCAAGATTTGAAAGATTAGTAAATAAAAAATTAATGTTTTAAAAAACATAAGATAATTTAAATATAAATAAATAAAAAGCCCTTTATAAATAAAGGGCTTTAAGGAGGAGTTGCATCAATAAGTTTTAAGGAGGAGTATACTTAATTGATTAACTAGTAAAAATTAGGGATAAAGTTATGTTAGAATAAAAAATATAAATGTAATAAGTTGTAACGGCAGCCTACATTATTTGAGATATAATTTTTTTATATATGCAATCCATAATACTGCAACGATAAATGAAACTATAGCTGATATCATCATTGAGTACCATATCCATTCTATACTTTTATTTTGTACAAAAACAAAAAAAATAGCTAATGGACATGAAATTAATAATACCCTTATTAATGTAATAATTAAAACGGGCATACCAAGACCAAAACCTTGTAATATTCTTCCGCATGGCATAGCTATTGCAACAAAAGGATAAATTAAAGTCATCATTCTTAAATATGTAATAGCTGTATCTACTGTATAAACATCATTAGAAAAGTTTTTTATTAAAAAGGGAGCAAATATATAAACAGTAATAGAAATTGATGCAGTTAAAAGAAAAGAAATTCTTAAGCCATAATTAATAATAAAATTTAATTGTTTATATAATTTAGCACCATTAAACATACCAACTAATGTGGTTAGTGCATATGCAATAGACATTATTGGTAAAAAAATCAACATATCTATTCTTCCTCCTATTTGATAGGCTGCAACGGCTTCTGTTGAAAAAGAACTAAGAATTTTATTAAATATTAGTTGTCCCAATGCCATAATAATCATAGACATTGATGCTGGTAGTCCAACATTAATAATTTTTTTAAAAATAAGAACAGAAGGATTAAAATTGTTTAGACTAAAAGTAATATATGATCGTTTTTTTACTACTAGTAAAAAGATAAAGATTATAAAAACAATAATTTGGCTTATTGTAGTCGCTAGAGCTGCGCCTGAAACACCCATATTTAAGGTAAAAATAAATATAGGATCGAGTATAATATTTAGTATAGTGCCTGACCCTGCAACTAACATTGGGAATTTAGTATCTCCTTCTCCTACTAATATAGATCTAAAAAATGCAGATAATACCATAAATGGTAATCCAAAGCAGATTAATTTTAAATAAATCCAGCTCATTTGAAGTATTTCATTAGTAGCTCCAAAAAGAACTAATATTGTTTTCCCATATATTAATGCCATTGGAGTTAAGGTAATACTAATTAGTATCCCTAATACTATTGCATGTCCCGCAGAATTATCAGCATCTTTTTTCTTTTTTAAACCAATAAAGTTTGCAATAGTAGATGTTACACCAGTACCTAATCCCATAGTTAAACCCAAAACTATAAAGAACAGTGGCATATTAAATGCCACTGCAGCCATTGCATCATTATCAAGCCTACCTATAAAATACATATCTGTAATGCTATATAAAGTCTGTATTCCCATTCCAAGCATAACTGGAAGTGCTAAATTCCAAAGAGCATGTTTTGGTTTTTGACTAAAAGTATTTAGTTTGCTTGTTTTATTATACATTATGCTATTTGGGAGGCATCCTTTTTAAAAATTTTTCTTGAAAAAAATCATCTTCAAATCCAGTATTCAAAAAAATATTTTTAAATTCAAGTAAAGTGGAATGATTATTTAAGTTATTTTTTACTAGTAATTCGGTTAGGATTATATATTCGTTAATTTCTTTATACTTATAAAATTTTTCTTTAATAAGAAAGTTATTTTTATCGAATGATTTTTCATAAATAGGAATATATGAACTAGTATCAATCCATGATATATGTTGACTATATTGTGAATTAAATTCTATCCTAGGTTTAGAAATCAATACATAGCACATATTATCATCATATAATTCCATATTTAAAATTGAATAATTATAATCATTAATATTTCTATTTGATAGATCTTCATAGCTTAAATCAGAGCCCATAAAGTTGTCTGATTTTCTATTTGAAGAAATCCTTCTGATTTTTTTAAATGCTGGTAGCCAAAGGCGCATTTCTGTTTCTTTATCTAGATGCTCTAATTTTAAAAATGCAATTCCTTTATCATCAGCTGGAGATAAAAACCACATAATTTGCTTTTTACCTCTATCTTTACTAATAGATTTAATAATAGAAGAACGAGTTTTTCCTTTTTTATTTGTTAAAATCATTGATAAATCAGCTTTAGAATCAGTTGGAGCTATACGTTGATTGATTTTGAGTGCTAGATCTTGTCCTGAAATTGAAAATAGATGATGAACGAATAAAAGTAAAACAATAAATCTAGTCATGTTCTTATACCTTAATTATAAGTTTATGTTTATAAATTTCCATGATTGCAGCTAAAATAGTTAATGTGCCTAAAGAAGTAGAAATCATGGCAAAAAGCATTAAACCTCCCATGTGAATAAGAGGGATTAATGATGAAAAAATAAGTGCTCCAAATCCCATATTAGAAAAGACATCTAAAAGTATAGGATAGCCGACACTATCCACAACATTAGAACTTATTTTTTCAAAATCTGCCTTACTATTTTTATAATTGATAAAATCAGATATATAATGAATAGCGAAATCAACCCCAACACCTATTATAATAGAGGTAAGTAGAGCTGTAAAATGAGTTAAATCTATGCCAAACCAACCCATAAGTCCGAAATTTAATATTATTGCAGAAGTAAGTGGAAGAACAGCAAGTAATCCAAATTGCCATGATTTAAAGAAAAATCGTACAATAAATAAAATCAGGAAGATAGAAATAATTATGCTATTTATAGAAGATGTAATAACTAATGATACAAAATCTTTTAAAAACATCATTAAGCCTGATATTTCAATATCTAAATCTATTTCTTCTGAATCAAGGAAGGAGTTAATATCATTAACTATATGTA
>CAYFHL010000040.1:0-10879 GCA_964342955.1 uncultured bacterium | reverse complement strand
AGAAACTGGCATCATATTATGGGGCGACATAAATAATGACTATGGTCATGCTGTTGTACAAACAGCTGATGGTGGGTATGCCGTTGCAGGAACACAATATTCAACCCCTAACCAAAATGATTTATATTTAATCAAATTTGATCCCAATGGTCAACAAGAAGGTACTGAATTTTTGCTTGATAAAGAAGGTTTTGATAATCAGGCAAATGATTTAAGAGTAACTCAAGATGGAGGTTTTGTTTTAGTTGGTAACTCGTTTAATGGATCATTTGAAGAGGCTTGGGTTGTAAAATTAAATGCATCAATGATTTCAGAATGGGATTCAACTTATACCTATCCTACTAGCACAGGAAATAATGTAGGTAATTCTATAGAGCAAACAGATGATGGTGGATATATAATTTGCGGAAGCACATTTATTGATAACGATTATGAAATTTGGCTAATGAAACTTAACTCAGATGGTACCAAAGCATGGGATAAGGTTTTTGATACAGATGCTTCAAACATATACCATGACTATGGAAATTATGCTCATCAAACAGATGATGGTGGATATATTCTTGTTGGGAGCAGCTTTGATAGTGCTCAAAATTATGACATTCGCCTAATTAAAACAGATCAAAATGGCGATTCTGTATGGGATTCGACCTATTCAAGAGCATCAGGTTATTATAGTGATAAAGGATTATATGTACAACAAAGTGATGATGGACAAAGATATATTATTGCTGGCACAACTAGTTCTATCGATGGCAATCAATCAGATGTATACATCTTTAAAACTGATTACCAAGGCACGGTAATTGATAGTAAAACTTTTGGTAGTTCTTTTCATGATGAAGCTAAAAATATTCGTCAAACATCAGATGGTGGTTTTATTATTATTGGCACCAAATTTTCTGATCAGACTTTAGAAGATGTCTATGCAATAAAAATCAACATTGATTTAGTTGAAGAATGGAGTTCCATATATGGTTATGGTAACAGTGATATTGGTGCTTCAATTCAGCAAACGTCCGATGGTGGGTATATCATGACTGGAAGTAGTTATGATCCCGAAAAACAATTTGAAATAATTCTTATTAAAACTGATCAAGATGGCGATACTGAAATACTTGGCAGTACTACTAATTAATAATTATATTCAATTTTATGAACATAAATAAATTATTTATTCTTTGTTATATATCTTTTAGCATAACACTTGCCCAAGACACGAACGAGTATGCTGAAATAGCTAATGAATTGACCTTTAGAATAAAATTTTCAGAAAAAATCCCAAATCTTTTTGATGATAATAAATTTCAAATCGTAGTAGCAAAACTTGATAGCCTTGCAGGACTTAATAAACCAAATCATAAGCAAAGACTAAATATTAACATCCCTGAGTTTCATTGGTGCTACGCACAAACATATATGATTGTCAACAGAAGTGATTTAGCTTCTGATCACTATTTAAAGTTTAAAAATATTAAAAATATTAAACAACTAACCTCACCATTTGATCAGCCTATACAAGCTCTTGAAAAACCTTCTCAATCAAATCAATTAAGCTTGATTAATAGTATTTATAAGAACATAGAAACGCTTAAAAAGGATGATATAAATATTGTTGATGATCGAGTAAAAGTATTGCAAGCTAATTTAAATGAATATAACAGTCTAACTTCATCTAATTTATCTTTAGATATAGATGGTAGAATTGGTCCAATAACAAAAAGTGCTATTTTTGATTTTGAAAAATCAACAGAATTTGATTCAAACTATGATATCAAATCTAATGAAATCGATCTTGAAGTTGATCAGAATCTAACATTGACTTCAAAAGTAAATACTAAAATGTCTAATACGTTTGAAAAAAAAGCGCCATCCTTTTCAAATAAAATTATCATAACATCTGAAGAATTAGCTACTTTACCCTCTGAAAGCTTAGCTGAAATTCTGGAGTCTATAGTTGGCTTAAATGTATCTAAAAGAGGGGCAGATGATGTTAGGGCTTCAATTTCTATATTTGGTGGTACAAGTGAGCATACGCTTATTCTTGTAGATGGATTGAAAATTAGTAATCAGCAAACTCTTCAACATGATTTAGATTTACCTGTTAATATCAGCGATATACACCAAATTGAAATTTCTAGAAATGCTCAAGGCAGAACCTTTGGTACTGGTGCAATATCCGGAATAATAAATATAATCACAAAAGAAGGGCAAGATAAACGTACTCATATATCTTATGATTTTGGAGATTATAAACTTAGGACTCTAAACCTTGGACTAACCCAATCAATTGGTAAAAGTCTGCATAATATGAGTTATTCAAAGGCTTCATCTGAGGGATATCTTGTTAATACTGACTTTAGCAAACAAACAATATTTTATAAATATTCTTTAGATGAAGGAAATACATCAACTGACTTTTCTTTTGGATATTTATTGCGAGATAATAATTTTATTAATACTGTAGAAAATGTATATCCACGTCAATCTGAATTAAATCTCACAAGATTTTTTAATTCTAAAATAAAATGGGATTTTAATAATGCTCAATTAGAAACAAATACGCATTGGTTTAATCATAGTGACAAATTTTTAAAAGATAATAATCAACAAGATAATTATGACCATTATTCAAATACTGAGATTGGATATAATGTGATTACATCAAAAGAATCTAAAAGAGGATTAAATACTTTAGCATTTACTTTTAATAGGGAAAGCAATTCTAATACTATTGTAAAAGAAATAATTCGTGATCACTATTTAATAACATATCAAAATGATTTCACAAAAAATAATTGGATCATAAACTGGGGGTTTAGTGCTAATTCAATTACTGATGACTTTGCAAATTTATATTCTAATATGGAATTTTCACCAGGCTATCAGTTAGCTTATAAAATAAATGATTTTGCAAACTTTTATCATAACTACAACAAAGGTTTTAGAGTACCATCATTTTATGAACTTTACGCAAATGACTATCTATATACTGGAAATAGTCAGCTTGAAAATGAAAGCATAAATTCTTTTGAATATGGCATGCAAGTTTTTGGCGAACAAATGGAATTGAATCTCAGCTTGTTTTATAAGAGCAGTACTAACGTTATTGATTGGTATGCTACTAATTCAGGTGTAGAAAAGTGGAAATCAGATAATATTGATAATGTGCTTACTAGTGGTCATAATATACAGCTCGAAATTTTTCCTCAATTGATGAAAAAAATGAAGAAAATAAATCGATTGAAGTTGGGATATGCTTATTTAGATATCATGCATACTGATTCAGAAACCCAATTTAGATCGCTTTCAAATTACTTAAGACATCAATTTATATTTAATACTGATTTTTATCTTTTATTTGGTATCAATCAATCTTTTATAGCAAGATATGAACAACCAAGTAATTCTGAAAACAGATTAATAATGGATACTAAAATATACTTCAATATATGGAAGTTTGAAACCTCATTTAGCATAGATAATATATCTAATATTCAATACGAAGATGTGAAAAATGTTTCCCTCCCAGGTAGATGGATGAAATTAAAATTAATTTTAAATCTTTAGTATTTCGTAATCTATAAATTTTCAAATTAAATAAACTATAATATTATTATTTTATAATTAAAGGAGTGTTTAGGTATGTCAAATTTTAAATTTAAAACTGAAGTAAGTCAATTATTGCATTTGATTATACATTCTTTATATTCACATAAAGAAATATTTTTAAGAGAACTCATTTCAAATGCTTCAGATGCATTAGATAAAATGAAATATTTAACATTGACTGATGAATCTTTTAAAAACACAAAATTCACACCTAAAATTGAAATTTCATTTAATGATGGTGATAACAAAACAATTAAAATTTCAGATTGTGGCATTGGTATGAATAAAGATGATTTATCTACAAATTTAGGCACTATTGCACGATCTGGAACTAAAAATTTTGTAGAAAAATTGACTGGAGATCAGAAAAAAGATTCTAATTTAATTGGTCAGTTTGGTGTTGGTTTTTATTCTTGCTTTATGGTTGCTGATAAAGTGGAAGTAATTAGTAAAAAAGCTGGTGATAATAATGCTTTCAAATGGATAAGCGATGGTAAAGGTGGTTATAAAATTTCAGAATCAGAGCGTAATTCTCAAGGGACAGATATTATACTTTATATAAATGATGAAGGAAAAGAATATGCTAATAGATGGGAATTACAAAATATTGTAAAAAAATATTCTAACCATATCTCATTCCCTATATTTTTGACATATACTGATACTAAAACTGAAGGAGAGGGGAAAAAGAAAAAAGAAATCCAAGAAGAAAAAACTGATCAAATTAATGCAGCGTCAGCATTTTGGAAAAAACCAAAAAGTCAATTGAAAAAGAAAGACTATAATGAATTTTATCAATCAATTGCTGCAGATTATGAAGAACCCATAATGAATATACATACACAAGCGGAAGGTACTTTAGATTATACAACATTGTTCTTTATTCCTAAGAATGCTCCTTTTGATTTATTCCATCCAGATTACAAACCTGGTGTGAAATTGTATGTAAAAAGGGTGTTTATAACTGATGATGATAAAGAATTGCTTCCTACTTATTTAAGATTTGTTAGAGGAATTATAGATTCAGAAGATTTACCTTTGAATGTCAGTAGAGAAATTCTACAAAAAAATAAAATCTTATCAAAAATAAAATCTAACTCTATAAAAAAAATCCTCGGAGAAATTAAAAAACTATCAAAAAATCCTAAAAAATATAATGATTTTTATAAAACCTTTGGGATACCTATAAAGGAAGGTTTATACCAGGACTTTGAAAACAAAGATACTTTATTAGAATTAGTTAGATTTAAATCTAGTTCGGTTGATGGCTTAACAAGTTTTTCAGATTACGCCTCTAGGATGTCTTCTGATCAAAAAAGCGTTTTCTATATTACAGGTGGAAATATGGAAACTCTAGTTAATTCTCCTTTGCTTGAAATGTACAAGGAGAAAAATATTGAAGTTTTAATCATGGAAGATGAAATTGATGAATTAATTATTCCATCAATTCAAAAGTATAAAGATTATAATTTAAAATCAGTTAATCATAGTGACTCCGTTGAAGAACTAAAATCAAATGAAGATAAAGCAGATGAAGAAAATTTAAATCCACTTATTAAAAAGATTAAGTCTGTTTTAGGTGACCAAGTCAAAGATGTTAAAGCATCTACACGATTAAAAGATTCTCCATCATGTTTAGTTTCTGATCAAAATGATCCTACTGCTAAAATGCAAGAATTAATGAAATCTATGGGACAAACTCCTCAGGGTCCTGAGATAAAACCTATTTTAGAAATAAATCCTAATCATTCAATAATTAAGAAGCTCAAAGGAATGAGAAAAGGAAAGTCCTTTAATAGCATTACTCAGCTACTTTTAGACCAAGCAATTATTCTTGAAGGTGCAAAGCTAAATAATCCATCAGAATTTATAAATAGATTAAACTCAGTATTAACTGAAACTATTTAGTAAGCTCAATGCTGATTAAATGTTTTAAATTTAAATCGCTAGAATTAGTGATTACATTAAATTTTGTAATCTTTTTTAGCTGTATTTTTGGAATTTCTGATAATTTTCAAATTAAAAATTCTGAAGCTGATATCTTGGTCCTATCATTTAATATAGGTGACTACGAAATAATTGAACAAGGTAGTTTTCATAATATAAAGACACCCTTACGAAACCATTTAGATTTACCTATATATACAACCTATATTCAAGTTCCAAGGAACCAAAAATACAATGCAACAATTCAACCGGTTTCTAATAAAGAATATAATAATATTTTTCTAGAATCTTCTAATATGATTAATAATGATAATCCAAATAATCTTATAATTTCTGAACCATTAATAATGAGAGGTCATATAGTACAAAAACTTACTTTTTCACCATTTAACTATAATAATGAAAATAAGATTCTAGTTGTATCAGATAAAATTGATATTAAATTATCTCTCAAAGAATCATCAACAATTAAAACCAGTAGAGAAGTTGAGGGATCTTATGCTTTTGATCCATTATTTAAAAATATAATTCAAAATTATAATAGACCATCAAATTTTCAAGAACCTGCTATTTTATATATATGTGGTGGAGATATATCTAGTACTGATGCATTTCAGGATCTAATAAATTGGCGCCATCGTAATGGTTTTATAACATATACTGCAAATATATCTGAAATTGGAAATTCAACAACCAGTGTAAAAAATTATATTCAAAATGCATATGATAATTTTTATCCAGCACCTGAATATGTAACTATCATTGGTGATGAAGGCGGTCAATATGATGTTCCTACTTTTTCTGAAAACTCTAGTGCTTGTAATTCTTGGTGGGATGGTGGTGATTGGGGAGATCCATCATATGGTGATCATTTATATACTCTTTTAGATGGTGATGATGAAATGCCTGAAGTATTGATTGGAAGAATTTCTATTAGAAACTCTAGTCAATTTTCTGTTATTGTAAGCAAAATAATTCAATATGAGCTAGCAACTGATATGGAAAATAATTGGTACGAAAAAGCTGCTTTATGCAGTGATCCATATACTGATTCAGGACTTTCACCCGTTATAACTAATGAATCTATTGAATATATTATGGAAACGGCTGGAATGGAAGATGTTAGAACAAACTATGGCTCAGGGAGCTTATCATCATGGATGAGAAGCCAAATAGATGAAGGTATACTCTATCTAAACTACAGAGGTTTTGGTGGAGTAAGTGATTTCTCTGAAAATGATATCAACAATGCGAACAATGGATATAAACTTCCCTTTTTTACAATATTAACATGCTACACTGGGATGTTTAATGATGAGAGTTCTAACCTATCTGAATACATACTAAGAGCAGGTAGTACTAATTCACCTCGTGGTGGAATTGGTGCAATTGGTATGTCTGGTGCAACTCATACATTATTTAATAATATTGCTGCGATGGGATTTTATCATGGTTTATTCGTTGATAATGTCCAAACAGCTGGAGCTGTCTTATATTCTGGAAAACATGCGTTATTTAATACCTACATTGGGATGGAAAATAACCAAGAGTGTGATTGGTATCATTATTATACACATTTAATGAACCTAATGGGAGATAGTGCTACTCCACTGTGGACTGATACACCTAATCAATTTATAATTGAACATCATGAAAGTATTCAATATGGAACTAATGCTATAGAATTTTATATTACAAATCACAATGGTGATCCTGTAGAAGAAGCTCGAATTACCTTGTTGAAATCAAATAACTCAATTGATGAAATTTTTCTATCTGTATATACAGATGAGAATGGTTATGGGTTAGCTGAATTAGAATATGAATCTATTGGAAATATTGATATTACTGTATCAAAATACAATTATAAACCAAATCTGAGTACAATAAATATTTTAGATAATTTAAATGAAGTTATCAATATATCAGCACCTATTGTAGTAAATGATAATGATAATAATCAATGGAATCCTGGGGAAGAAATTTCTTTATCAATTCCTATTATAAATAACGGAATTTCACAAACAAATGAGTTGCAAGTTAGTTTGTATTCATCAAATCATAATGTATCCAATAATACAGGAACATTACTTATAGATAATTTAGGTCCTAATGAATCATCAACTATTAATTTTGACCTTTCTCTTGATAAATTTGATCTAAATATAGATTCTCTTGATCCAATTTTTATGATCATAGAAATAACTAATGAAAACAATATTAATTGGACCTATACTTTTCCTATCCCAATCTATGCCCCATGGTTAACTTTAGATGATATTGTTTTTATATCAGGTGATGGATCTCCTGGTAATGATTTGATTTTTGATATATTTATAAAAAATTCAGGCAATATAACAATGGGATCTACTGGTACTATATTAGAATATATAGGCAACAGTGAAATAAATATTTCAACTCCTGTTTTAATATTTGATAATATAGAAAGTGGTAATGTAAATAGCTCAAGCAATCCAATTCAGATATATATTGGAGAAAATACAATAAAAGGATCTAACTTAAATTTTAATTTGTTAATATCAGAAAATAGCTTTTTTTCAGATACTTCGATTCCAATTTCATTTAATGCTGGAGATGCTGAATCAAATGATCCATTGGGACCCGATTTATATGGTTACTATATCTATGATATATCAGATTCATCATACTCTCTGGTTCCAAATTATGGATGGATTGAAATTAATCCAAACTTAGGTGGACAGGGTACTCAATTAGATATAGTAGACTGGGGAAATGGTGAACCTGATGCTCAACAATCAGCTGTTATCAATCTCCCTTTCCCCATTAATTTTTATGGTGAAGAATATTCAGCCATGACTATAAGTTCGAATGGTTGGGTTTCATTAGGTGAATCAAATTTAGAATCTTTTAGAAATACACCCGTACCAGGCCCTGGCGGTCCATCTCCTATGATAGCAGTTTTCTGGGATGATCTAACAACTGAAAATGGAGATATTTTTTACTATTTTCAAGATGAGGGTGATTATTTAGTAATTGAGTGGTCTAAATTAGAAACATATCAATATCAAGACTTGGAATCTTTCCAATTAGTAATTTATAACAATGTTTTACCCTCTCCAACTGGTGATAATGATATGCTCTTCCAATATAAAATCTTTAATAATACTACAAATGGTAATTACCCTGGCTATGTCTTTGGTGATTTTATACATGGAGCCTACTCAACTATTGGCTTAGAGAATCATTTGGCTTCTGATGGTTTACAATATTCTTTTAATAATTTATACCCTGAATCTGCAACACCTTTGCATGATGAAACTGCTTTATTTATAACTACTCGTTTACCATATAATCTAATTTCATCAGATACAACAATAGGTGCACCACCTTTAACAGTGAATTTTTCTGAAGTTTCTGATTATAATGTCAATTATTGGGAATGGGATTTAAATGGTGATGGCACTATGGATGCCTTCACACAAGATGTGGAATATACATACAATGATTTTGGTACTTATACTGTTTACTTAAGAGTAAATAATGGTGAAAATCAATTTTCAGATATCAGAAGAAATTTTATTCAAATTTTAAAATATGGTTGTATGGATATCAATGCAAATAATTATGATGATAGTGCGCAAGTGGATGATGGATCATGTGAATATATACATGGTTGCACTGATCTTTTTGCTATGAATTACAACCCAAATGCTTATATAGATGATGGAAGCTGTTTTTATATAGAAAATAATTTTTCAGAATACTTCCAACCTATAGATCAAAGTTTAGGCACAGGTGAATTACGATTTTCTATAGCAGATTCTACGGAATTAAATAATAGTACATTAAATTGGTTAAGGTTTGAAATTAATGCTTCACAGTCAAACACTTTTGAAGCCTATAAAATGGATGATCCTAAACTATATGTTTATCCAGTAGTTAACTATACTAATCCAATAGCCACTAGCTATCTACAATTTAATATTAATGAACTTTCAAATATTGAAATCGATAGCCTATTAGATTTACCAGGATCAATCAGTGAAAATGAAATTATTTCTATACCTAATTATATTTTAGAAAATCACTCTATACTTTACTTAGATGATGATAACTATTATGATAATTGGACTAATTTGATTGAAGGAGTTTATTTTAGAGCTGATAATATTTTGGGAACTTATTCTACCGATATATTTGCTGAAATTGAAGAACTATCTTCTACCACTAATTCTAATCTACCTAATAAATTAGATATTGTTTTAGATTATTATAACAGCTCTGCATTCTACAAGCGCCCAATTTATGATTATAAAATTCAATTTTCTTCAACTATTCTTGATACTGCATTTACTGTTTCACCTTCATCGGGTTGCAGTAATTTGCCAGTAAATACGCTACTACCTTTTAAAATAATTAATTTACATACTAATAAACAAGTTGGTCTCTATCATTCTGATAAAGGTATTTATAATTCTGGAACTACATCAAACCAAGATCCTGGATATAGAGATTGCGTTTGGGAACGAAATGAAGGTTTGTTTTTCTACAAAGATACTGTTACAACTACAAATGAAACAGAACCAGATGATGATAAAACCTTTAAACTATATATGGACTTTGATCTTAACAATATTTCTAATAATTACACAGAATGGTTAGCAAATCAAAACTATAACGAAGGTAATATTGTAAAATTTGAAGAGATGCTTTGGAAGGCAACTACAAATATTACAAATAATATTGAACCTAATCTATGGATAGATTCAGATAGTGATAATGTTAATGATAATCCATGGCAAATTTTATACCCTTGGGAAGATGGTGATGAAATAATTATTAAACCATGGAAATGGTATGTTGATGGCGATTCTTATATTACAAGTTTAAGCAATCTTATTACGGCATTTAATCCTTTATATCAAGAGTCTAATAATCTGCCTAATGATTTTATATTAAATAAAATCTATCCAAATCCATTTAACACATCTACCAAGATAAACTATTATGTACCTTATTCATCAAACATTGAGTTAAATATTTATGATATTTTAGGAAGAGAAATAGTGAATCTACATAATGGGCTAAATTCACAAGGATTTCATACAATAGATTGGAATGCTGATAATCTTTCAAGTGGTATTTATATTGTACAAATGAAGACAAATAATAAGGTTCTAAATAAAAAAGTTATGTTGCTAAAGTAATGTAACAGAATGTAAAATGTGATATAAGTATCTTTTTATTTTTCCTTTTTGAACGTAACTTATAAACAAATAACTCTTAATTAAATGAGATTCATTATGAAAATTTTTATTCAATTTATATTATTTTTAAA
>CAYFHL010000039.1:0-10959 GCA_964342955.1 uncultured bacterium | reverse complement strand
AGCTCATAATGAAGAAAGTACATTGCCAAATTTAATAGAATCAATAAATAATCAGGACTATCCACATAAAAAAATTCAATTAATAGTTGTCAATGATAGATCTAAAGATAAAACTTTTTTAATTCTAGATAAATTATCTAAAGTATATCACAATTTAACAGTATTTAATATAAATGAAACGCCTATAGGATGGGCACCAAAAAAATGGGCTTTAAGTAAGGCAGTTGAAGAAGCAAAATCTGATATAATATTACAAACAGATGCAGACTGTATTCCTAATCATAATTGGGTAAAGAAAATGGTCTGCTGTTTTCAGGATCCAATGATTGGTTTTGTTTCAGGTCCAGCTCCATTAACTAATAAAAGTAGTGGATTGCTTGATAAGATGTTTGAATTAGATAGCTTGGCTCAAGATTCATTTTCTGCATCTGGATTATCAAAAGGTTTAGTATTTTCATGCACAGGTAGAAATATAGCATTTAAAAAAGAAGTTTATGAAAAAATTTCTGGGTATTCTGAAATACAAAACTATATTTCAGGTGATGATGATTTATTAATGCAAAAAGTACATTCATTAACTAATTCAAAAATACATTTTATTTCAGATCCTTTAGCTGTTGTAGAATCGTCACCACCGCAATCAATCAATCAATTTATTAATCAGAGGCTTAGGTTCGCTTCAAAAGGGTTGAGTTATTATAAACTCAAAACAAGTTTAGCATTAAAAATAATTCTACCAATTCTTTTCATTGTTAATTTATTGATTGTTATATGTATAATCAAATTTTCAGAAACTTCATCAGGTTTTTGGCTTTTGCCATTTATATTTAAATTATTTGGAGATTACATAGTTAGCTATTCATTTTTTTTAATATTAAAAAGGCAATGGTCTTTTAGCGCATTTGCTATATTATCAATTTTACATCCATTTTACATTCTGTTTTTTGGTTTTTTGGGGCCTCTTATAGAATACAAGTGGAAGGACTAAAGGATTTTAATGATTTATAACATAGCTAACCCATTCTTCATTTTTTTGTTTATATGTCAAACCGCTACTGCTAGTGAATTATTAAATTATAAGATTACAATTTGGGGTGTAAAAGTTGCAGATGTTTCTATTGAAAGAAATGATACATTGTTTAATGGAATGGAAGCAAGCTCAATAAAATACTATGCTAATAATTACAATATTTCGGGCTTTATATTTCCAGTTAATAATTTTTATCATATAATAATCAATAAGAATAATTATCAGACACTTTATTTTTTTAAAGATACATTTCAGCCTGGTGTTAAAAATATTATTGAAACGGTAATTAAAGATGGTGATGTTAAATATAAAGAGAAACAATTTATTATACCAAAGGAGAGCATGAATATATTTGCACTTTTAGACTATATTGCAAAAAAAGGAATAACAGAATTACTACTAAATCCATTTATTATTGAAAGAGAAGGCAACTTGTATCAAGGTATTATAAAAAAATCAGAAAAAAATAATTCTGAATATTTTTTATATATTGATGATTCAATAGATAGTTTTAAATTTAATCAAATTATTGAAAATACTGATATTTTTACTTGGGTAATATTTAAAGAAAATGTAGAAAGAATAATTTATGTTGATTCTGAAAGATTCCTTATTAATAAATGTATTTTTAATTATGGTTTTATTCCTGTAATAGCTACATTGAAAGAATTACCATAATGTTTAGCAAAATAAATTCATCACTAAAAATAATTGTCTCAGTATCTCTATTCTTACTAATTATAATAATAATGTTTTATTTAAACTTAGATCTTAGATTTATTGCTATCATAACTGTAGTAGTAGGATATATAACTAATATATATTTAAGCGTAATTAGCTTGATTGGGATGATACCTGTTTTAGGTCCATTTATAATAAAAATATTATCGATTCCTTTTTTTTGGTTTATGAATTTATTAGGATCATTAACTTCATTATATGCTATGAAAAAAGGATATACGAGAGATTTAATTACTCATAGGTTCGTAATTTCAACTTTTTTATTAGGGATTGTGATTGGATATATTTTAGGTCAATTAGTGCCTTTTAAATAAAAAGAAGCCCCTTAAAAGGGGCTTCTTTTTTTTTCCGACGAGATTTTCTGTGTCATCTCACTTCTTAGACATAAATCTTTCTAAAAGTGAGAAAGATTTATTATTATTTCTTATACCACAATACAACTAGAACTAATGCTACCAATCCAGCAAGACCATTTTCTCCAATATTAAGCATGAGTTTATTTATTCCTGCAATGACTCCAAAAGGATCATTAAAAAGAATTCCTACTACAACTCCTAGTACAACTAAACCTTGTAGTAATTCTGTTATATCAGCAACCCAACCATTGACAGTGGATATAATTTGCTTCATTAAAATCTCCTTATATTAAGATATCTGATAGGGGAGGGAAGAAACCCTCCCCCAACAATAAGTGTGTTATTTTACAAATGAAGCAAATACAAGTAGCGCTAGTAGTCCAGCAAGTCCACCTGTTAGAAATGAATTTACTAAGCTAACTATTCCAGATATTGCATCAAATCCAGTATCGAATAGAATGCCAGCAAATACTGCAGCTACGATAAGACCTTTAATAAGACTTACCAGTGCTACTGCTCCATCATTAATCATTGCTGCTGCGTTTTTCATTGTTTTTCTCCTTTTTGTTTTTGATTGATTATCAAATCAAGCTACAATGCTATAGATTTGATAAATATTATATTTTATAAAACAGCTTTAATTCATAATATTGTATAATGTACGATAAACCGAAACTTATTTGTACATCCTAATATGGAATTTATATAAAAATAATCATTCAAGTCAATATATTTAATTAAAGTATTACTTTAACACTATATATAGAGTTATATATTTATTTTCATACAAAATATAGTTAAAAATTAAATATTTATACTATTATTAAATAATAACTCTATAATTTTATATATGGTTAAAAGTAAAAATTAATGGCAAATATAAAACACTATTATAATTCGCTAAAGTACATAATTAATTTAGCATCTTATAAAGATAGTTCAACATCCTCAATAAAAGTTGTTGAATCGCATTATAATGGATTTAATAATAGAAAAATTCCATTAATAGAAATATTAAGTAATAATAGTAAGAAAGGGAATATAATCCTATTTCCAGGTGCTTCTCCTTTTGCTGAGAAACACCCTCAAGTTATTAGGTTAGGAAAAATATTATCTACTTGTGGTTTTAAAGTTTATATACCACGTATGCCACTATTGAAAAAATTAGAAATCTCAAAAGAAAATGTAAAATGGTTTAAATGTTTCTATAAATGGTATTTAAATCAAGATAATAATGATTATAATAAAACAATTGCTGTAGGAATTAGCTTTGGTGGTGGACTACTGCTTAAGATGCTATTAGAATCTGAGTTATCAGAATGTTTGCCAAAAACAGTCCTTGTATATGGAACATATTTCAATGTAAATACAGCATTAAAATTCTTATTAACAGGTGAAATTATTATAAATGGCAAAATTAAAAAAATCACACCCAATGAATGGGGGATAATTGTAATGATGCGCAATTATTTAAATAATATTAATCTTGAGTTTGAAACACAAAACATAATAGAAGCAATTAATTTAAAAATTGAACAGAAGGATGATGATTTTAAATTGTTTGTCAATAATATGCCATTGCATCAAAAAGAAATTATAAATTCAATTATTTCTGGTAAGCCCAATAAAGAAGTTAAAATAATAGCTGAAAAAATATTATATAATGAACAACATACATTTAAAAGTTTATCTCCCAAAAACTGGTGTGAAAAAATAAAGCATAGAATTTTTATAATGCATGGATCTAATGATTCTATGGTGCCCTACACAGAGTCAGTTTTGCTATCTAATAAAATGCCTAATACTACATTATTAGTATCCCATCTTTATGGACATAAAGAAATTGAATCTAACTCAAATATTTTATTTAAATTAAAAGAATTTATGAAGTTAGTAACATTCTTTGCCCAATTTTTCGAACATTATGAAAGTTGAAACATTCCAAGGAGGATTTGATAAAAATTTAAGTTATTTGGTTTGGTGCAATACAACTAAAAGAGCTGCAATTATTGACGCATCAGTTAAACTTGACCCTATAATTAAAGCTATTGAAACTTTAAGCTTATATGTTGAAAAAATATTAATTACACATAGTCATCATGATCATACACGTTATTTGGATGACATAGTAAATTATTTTCCATCTATAGAAATATGTAAATATAAAAAAGCTAAAGACCCAATTAATAAATTCCGTTTTTTAAAACATCACGAAACGTTTTTAATAGGGAAAGAATTAATTACTACACTGCATACTCCAGGACACTATCCTGATAGTGTATGTTTTTGGAGTTTATCAAATAAATTTGTTTTCACTGGTGATACTATGTTTGTTGGTAGATCTGGGAGAACCGTTGATTTTAAAAGTAATATTAATGAATTATATTATAGTATTTACAAAATCTTGCTCAAATTACCTCAGGATACTATAATATATCCCGGACATAATTATGGTCAAATAAAAAGTATTAGTTTGAAAGATAATAAAATATTATCTCCTTTTTTTCAATGTGAAAATTTAGATGAATTTATTGAAGTCATGCAAAATTATGAGGAAAATAGAAAATCATAAAATAACAATGATTTCTTAAATAGTTTACAAAAACACAATCAATTTATTATTAATTTATATTATTATTATTAAAAATTGTGACTATAATCAATGAAATAGATCAAATTTATGTGATATTTTGTAAAAAAAGAGCTTTTTTTTTAAATAAACAAGAAAATACTTGGTTTTATAGAGGAGAAAGTAATAGAATTACCTATTAATTGTTTAAAACTAAAGTATTAATTAAAGAAGGAGAGTTAATCATGGCAGAAAAAGTAAAAACATGTAATGTAACAAAAGAATCTGGATATTTGTATTATTTAGATAAAAATGGCAATGTTTCTAGAACTAAAATGGCACGCGGTGCAAATAAAGGTGGATCACCTGAAGTTGTAGCAAATGCAGGTGTTAATCGTGAATCTGGTTGGTTATATTTTATTGATAAAGATGGCGATGTTTCTAGAGCAAAAATGGCTAGAGGTCGTAAATAAGATCTAGATTAGCAAACATTAAAAAGCCCTAATCAATTTTGATTAGGGCTTTTTTATATACCTATGATTTTCAAATATTTTATTATATCATTGCTAATATTATCAAATTTATTATGCTCTATTGTTTCTGATATAAAAATAACTGGCAATAGTAAAACACATGATGAAATTATTCTTAGAGAAATTAAGCATCCAATGCCAGCTATATATGACTCTACCAAATCCCGAGAAGATAAGGAAAGAATTTATAATCTTGGAATATTCTCTAATGTACAAATCAAACAAATAGATTCTACTTACCACATAACTGTGATTGAAACCTTTCAATATTTACCAATTCCTATCTTAGAATATGATGAAGGGCATGGAGTTTCATTTGGAGTAGGCTTAGCTTATTTAAATTTTAGAGGACAAAATGAGCAATTATTATTTAGCTTAGTTAGAGGGACATCCTATGAATATTACTTTGACTATTATAATCCATGGGCATATGGTGATCATGGTAGCTTATTTGCTCAAATTTATCAAACTGAGTATACTTCAATAAATTACTACATAAATTATTTAGAAAAAGGATTTTTTTTAGGTACAGGTATTCATAAAGATAGATATCATAAATATAAATGTGTTATAGGGCATGAATTTATATTGATAAAAAAAGATGAAAATGAAAGTAAGATAAAAAAAAATTATGTTAATTATGATTCTAGTTACCGTTATTTTGATATAATTTTAGATTATAGATATGATACAAGAGATATTTATATTGATCCCTCTATTGGGAGATTACTTAGATTAATTATAAATCCCAAGATAGGAATATCTACAAATCATCGCCTTAATGTAGATTTATCAATAAGAAATTACTTTAAAATATCTAATATACCTCTAGATCCGATAGTTTCTTTGTATTCAAAGTTAGTTTTTAAATCAACAAAAAATATACCAGTTTTTGAAAATTTATCTTTAGGTGGCGAAGATTTTGTCAGAGGATATTCTCCTGTATTTGAATTAAATAATAAAAAAATAAAAAATAATCTTGAAGGAACTCAAATTATTTATCAAAATATTGAGCTTCAACATACATTAGTAGAACGAAAAAGTGTTAACGGGATTGAGTTAGGAGCTGATATTGCATATTTTTTTGATTTAGGTGTGGCTGATTATAAAATCTATTCTCTTAAATTTAATAATCTTATTTATGGATATGGATGTGGACTGAGATTATTTATTTCAGGATTAGGAGTAATTAATTTTGATATTGGATTTAACCCATATGGAGACTGGTATTTTCATCCATCAGATGATTGATTAAAAAGATTATGAAATAACATGATTTTGTGAAATCTATTTTCATTCCCATTTACCATCCTTGCAATATTACTTCTATGTGTAAAAATTATAAATAAACTAAAGAAAATAATAAAGGGCAAAAAGTACAAATTATTAATTGAACTGTAGAAAATATATGAAATAATAATCATGAAAATACTTGTTAGAATAGTACTTAAACCAACATATCCAGATAGAATTAATATTAATAGCCAAATAAAAAAACCAAGAATAACAATAGGCCAATAAATAGCTAAGATCATCCCAATGGCTGTCGCAGCACCCTTCCCACCAATAAAATTATAATATACTGGATAAATATGGCCTACAACTGCAAAAAAACCACATAAAATAATTATTAGATCATTGCTATACATTATGGAAGAATCAAATTGGAGAAAAAGTGTAGGTATATATTTAGTCGCAATATAGCCTTTGAAAATATCAATTATTATTACTAATCCACCAAATACAGCCCCTTGTGTTCTAAATGCATTTGTTCCACCAGCGTTTTTACTACCCATCGTTCTAATATCAAAACCTAAAAATTTTCCTAAAAGTAGACTGCCAGAAACTGAGCCAATTAAATAGCTCAGCATTATATTAATAATAATTATCATAAAATAAATTTAAGAAATTTGAATTGAGGCTGCTAAGCTGCCTGGACCAGCATGAATTCCAAGGGCACACCCAAGGTCCATAACATAAATAGAATTTATGTTATTATGCCCTTTTTGTATTAGAGATGATAATTTTTCTCCATCACTTAATGCATTACTATGAGCAATAGAAATATTATAAGATTTATTTGGGTCCATTTTACCTAAAATAGTTTTACTAAATTTTTCTGGAAAATTAGCTGTTCCAAAGATAGCACCACTTGCACCTATATTGCCTTCATTTTTTATATTTAAAATAGGTCGTAAATTAAGGATGTCAGCAATTTTTTTAACCCAAGCAGGTAATCGACCTCCTCTTACTATATAGGTTAAATCTTTAACAATTAAATAAACATCTGTTTGAGAAATTATCTCAGGTAAGAGTTCAATTATTTCCTCATGTTTCTTTCCAGACTTTGCCAAATGGGCAATCTTCATAACAATGAGTCCTAGCCCCACAGAAGCAGATAATCCATCAATAACATTTATTTTAGTATCCTCAAGTCTTTTAGATGCATTAGTAGCTGATTGAAAAGTTCCACTAAGAACTTTGGGTAAATGTACAGAAATTATTGATTCGTAGTGGGTTTTTAAAAACTGATATTGTCTTCTAAAATCACCTGGAGTTGGTTGAGATGTTTGAGGATGATTGGGATTAATAGATAATTCATTATAAAATTCTTCTGCTGTTTGTGAAATTTTATCAATATAGCCAACATCTCCAAAATTATAACGAACAGGGACAGTGTGAATATCTAAATCTAAATCTTCTGGAAGATCTGCTCCTGTATCAGTTACAATAGCAATTCCTTTGGATTTATGGTTACTAACAGTTGCTTGTTGCTTCCACATATCATCTGCTTTTTCACCTTCAACATTACCAAATTTAGAACAATGAGAATAAATTTCAGAAGGTGAATTAGAATGAATATGCACCTTTGCTTTAGTTTTATTACCAGCAACAACTAAACTATCACCTAATGGTACTAACTCTTCACGTAGTTTTTGGTGACTTATTCCATTGCCTTTAATAATACATTCAGTACAATACCTAAATTTTGATTCATCATATTCGGTAGAATCACTATGCAAATCAATTGTAATTTTTTTGTTTTTTAGATCAGTTTTAAAACCTTTAACATCACCATTTTTAATAAAATTAAAAATTCCGTGAAGCAGATCAACAAATCCTTGAGCTCCGGCATCAACTACTCCAGCTTTTTTAAGGACAGCTAAAAGATTAGGAGTGTTCTCTAAAGATTTCTCAGCCTCCTTGATGCCACCTTCTAAAAGTTGTTCAAAGTCATTTGATTGATTTTTAATTAATTTTATTAACTGATTTGAAAAATCCGTTAATACCGTTAAGATAGTTCCTTCTTTAGGTTCAGAGAGTGCATCTCTTGCATATTCTGAACCAAACTGTATAGCTTTAGAAAATGATTCCGGAGTCATTTTATCACATCCTGCTGCACCATCACTCAGTCCTTGAAAAAATTGAGCTAAAATAACACCGGAGTTACCTCTAGCTCCATCTAATGCTGCATCAGCTATGATAGCAAGCATATCATCAACTCGAGTCATTTCATTTTTTGAAGTTTTATCAAGAATTGAAGATAGGGTAAACGCCATATTAGTCCCTGTGTCTCCATCGGGGACAGGAAAAACATTAATTTTATTTAGGTACTCTTGACGAGAAAGCACATTATTAGCACCTGCTATTAATGCTCGTCGCATACGTGCACCATCTAGATATGTAATTTTATTTATCATCTTATGTTTGTCGAACAACCCAGTATCTTACAAATATTATTTACAAAAAACAAGAAACATCTATTTTATAATTTAATGATACTATATAATTATGAAGTTATGAAAAATATTTTAATAATTTCATTGTTTTAAGCGCATCAAACCAACAATTAAAATGTTTTATAAAGTGAGTTTTAGTTGGTGAAGAATTTTGGATATTATTCCATACTTTTGCAATTTTTTCATTTATTAAAAAAGAAGAAAGTTCATATTGAATGTTTTTTGTTTGATTTAATAATTCATCTAATTGTTTTTTCCATGAAGAATATCCTAATAAAAGCCAAGCTTCTAGAGTATCATATGCTTGTTTTGAAAAGTATAATTTTTTGATTGATAAACCATTAATTAATTGGTTTAGCCTAAATCCAGTTCCCAGATAAACTCTTTCTGTAGATCTAGGTGAGGGATGAACTAGAATTTTATTAATTTTATAAACGCCACAATATTTTGTTAGTTCCTGTAGAAAATAAAAATCTTCTGTGGCCTTTTTTTTAGGCATACCCCCTACTGCACAATAAGCATCAACAGTACAAATCATAGTAGAGCCCATAGAAACATAACCATATGGAGATCCTGTGCTACTTATCATTTTAGCCGTCATAAACAAAAATTTTTCATATTGCCTAATTGCTTTTTCAATCTGGTCGTTAGTTGATTTAAGATGTTTGAAATTTACTATAGCCGCTTTGATTGCTTTTTTATTAAATTGATTAATTACAAATTGTAGATAACGGGGATTTAATAAAGTGTCAGCATCTGTAGTAAATAATAGACTTTTTTCATTATTTAAATAGGGTAAAGAAAGATCCATACCAATTTTTCTAGAGAGCCCAACACCTCCATATTTATCAGGTAATTGTAAACCAGGAGTTGTTGCATCTACTACTGATAATTTGAAATTGAATTTGGATTTTTTAATAAATTCAAGAGTTTTATAATTATCAGCTAAGATTTTTTTAGGAGTATTATTAACACTATTAACAATCACCACAACTAAAGTATCATTTAATAAATTTGGATCATTATTATTTAAACTGATCAAAGTATTTGGCAAATATTTAGATTCATTAAATGCAGGTATAATTACGGCTTGATTAAATTTTTTTTTGGGTTTAGGATTTAGAAACCAAGGATTTAAAAGAGCTCTTTTTTTTAAATAGGAATTTGTTAAGTCCATCTTATTTATCAATGAGTTTTAGGATACTTATTAATTCTGTATTATCTACCCAATTTATTTTCACTCCATTTTTTTCTATATTTCGAAAAAATGTCATTTGTTTCTTTGCAAACTGATGTATCGCAGTATTTAGTTTAGATATCATCTCATTTTTAGAAATTTTTTTATTTAGAAAATGATTTATATATTTATACTCTAAACCGAAATCTTCAAGCCTTTTGGATGAGACTCCTTCTTTTAATAAAGATTCTACCTCCTTTACCATACCATTATTCAAACGATGAATTAATCTTGAAGTGATACGCTCTCGTATAATTTTTCTTGGATAATTTATTCCTATAACAGTTGTATTATCATTATTAAATTGTTTTATTGATTTTTTAGGGTTGAGCTGTTTTGGTTGTTTTCTATACAGTTCAACTTCTATATTCCTAATTATTCTTCTTTTAGTATCAGTTGGAACCTTATTTGATATTTTCGGTTTAATTTTCTCTAATTCTTTTTTTAATTGATTTAGATTTAGTTTTTCTAATTTTGACCTTAGCAATATATTTGGGGCAACTGGAGGTATTTGGAAATTAAGTAAAACTGATTTTATGTATAATCCTGTACCCCCACATAGTATAGGCTGTTTTTTCTTTGATTTGATATAATTGAAAGATATTTCAAAATCATTTAAAAATTTGGATAAATTATAGTTAAACATTGGATCGTGTATATCAATTAGGTGATAGGGAATTTTTTTATTATTTATAATGTATTCATGTAAATCTTTACCTGTACCAATGTCCATTTTTTTATAAATTTGTCTTG
>CAYFHL010000038.1:0-11366 GCA_964342955.1 uncultured bacterium | reverse complement strand
TTTTTCAAATCAAGACAAAAGAAGCCCCATATATCATTATGTATATGGGGCTTTTTAAATTGTGTATATATAAAATAAACTGCCTCTCTTAAAGAGAGGCAGTTTTCGTTCATCAAGGCCAAAATAAGGAGATATTTTGGGTAAGAAGTAGGCAGAGCAAAACACTCTAATTCTTACGTATATATTTTATATTAAATAATATTACAATATTTTGATACAGATCACGATTTATTAAAAATTTGATACTTTAATTCTAATCAAAATATTCATAAATTAAAATCATGTCTTTTATATATAAAAGTCTATCATATGTTTTATTTTTTTCTATAATATGGAGTAAATCTATGTCAGAGTCTACGCAAATCAATATTGAGCAGGCTACATTTGGAGCTGGTTGTTTTTGGTGTGTTGAAGCTCTTTTTGAAACTATTCCTGGTGTTTTAGATGTTCAATCAGGTTATTCCGGTGGCCATGATAAAAATCCTAATTATGAAAGTGTTTGTTCTGGAAATACTGGCCATGCTGAAGTTGTAAATGTTAAATATGATAAATTAAAAATTACATATGAAAAACTATTAGATATTTTTTGGGAATTACATGACCCAACAACGTTAAATCGTCAAGGTGCGGATGTAGGAACACAATATAGATCTGTTATATACTATCATAATGAAGAACAACGTTTGAAGGCTAAAAAATCAAAAGATATCATGAATTCTAATCAACAATTTAATGGTAAAATTGTTACTGAGATTTCACCATTTGTAAAAATATATATTGCTGAGAACTACCACCAAAACTATTACAAGTTAAATCCTAATGCTCCTTATTGTAAGATTGTTATAAAAGAAAAAATCAATAAACTAATTATGTCAAAAAAGTTTTAAAATGCGATTAATTTTATATTTATCTATTCTAGTGTTAAACTGTATTAATTTTTTATTTTCATATAGTATTTCTGTAAAGGAGCCTATAGTTGGCTTTTTATATAAGACTTCTATTATTGATGATATTAATTATATTAGTGTAAATAGTGAAATTGTTACTATAGAGATTCAATATCCGCAGGTTTACACTAAAAGTTGGCCATGTAAAGATATAATTCATATAAAGGATGATTTGGGAGTTAAAATTAATTTTGATTGTAGTAATCTTGAAAAAGAAATTATTTTAGGTAAGTCAAAATCAGAAAATATAAAAGATGATGAAATATTAACTAATTCCAATAATCCTACTGAAAATAAATTAAAAGATGAAATGATCAGAATGGGATATCGTTATCGAATAGAGTTTAATAGGGAAGATATAATAATTAAAGATAATAATATAAAAATTTATACTAATGGAAGAAGAACAAATATTGAATCAACATTAATAAAGTGTTTTTGGCTTTGTGGTTATGCTATGGATATATTTAATGCAAATTATAACAATGTAGAGGTGATAATAAATATTGATAAAGGCAAGGGAGAGAGATTAACAGCTTCGACTGAGGGAATATATGTAAAAAAAATTGGCAAATCTAGATCTCCTGGTATTTCTTCTTTCAGTAGTTTCCTTAACAAATTAACTATTAATCGAAATAACTAATCTATAAAGAAAGGAAAAAATAATAATGGGATTAGATTTAACTGCACAATTAATTGAATACTTAAGAGCTATTGGCTGGGCTTTAACTGCTTCAGTGGGATTTTCAGTTGGGGTTGCAATTGCTATTTTTATTTTTAATAAACTTACAGAAATTGATGAATGGCAAGAAATCAAAAATGGAAATATAGGAGTAGCACTTATAGAAGTATCTTTAATCGTAATGATTGGATTGATTGTTTATAGAGTGATATAGGAATTATTTATATATGAAATTAAAAATAAATTTTAAATTATTTTTATTTCTAATTCTAATTCTTATAGGCGTGGTCTTTTTACAAAGACCTATAGAAGGATTGCAAAAAAATTCACCTAATATTTGGGCATTTAAGAATGCTAAAATATTTATTAATCCAGATAATTATATAGAAAATGGAATATTAGTAATACGCGATGGTATTATAGAATCTGTATCTGAAAATATAATTATTCCTGATGAAGCAACAATATTAGATTTAAAGGGCAAAACTATTTATCCAGGCTTTATTGAAAGCTGGTATCCTATTACTCCAAATAATCAGATTGATACAATACAAAGTCTCCATGCGCATTGGAATTCAAAAGTACATGCAAGAAGAGACATTTCGAATCAATATTTACCTAATCATAACCAATTAAAATCATTGCATGAAAAAGGTTTCACAGCAGCACATATTGTGGCTGATACTAGTATATTTAGAGGAAAAACAGCATTTATTCACTTAAATGAAAAGAATTTAATATTAGACCCCTACATTGCTCAAAATATAGCTTATGAAGTTGATGGTTGGGGTAGTGATTTGTATCCTAATTCACTTTTAGGTGTGGTTGCATTAATTAGACAAACTATATTAGATGCTCTATGGTACAAAGAAGCAAAAGAAATCAATTTAAAGTATCCAAAAAACAATAAAAAAATTGATTTAAATATAGATCTGAATATAATTGGTGAAGCTATTGGTTTAAATAAACCATTCATTTTTGAAACAAGAGATGAATTATTTGAATATCGTTCAAAAAAAATAGCTGAAGAATTTTCATTGAAATATTGGATAAAAGGTAATGGTTATGAATATAGAAGAATCAATTATTTTTTATATGACAAGCCTTTTTTTATAATACCTTTAGATTTTCCAAATACACCTGATTTATCTCATCCATATAATGATTTGCAATTTAGCATATCTGAATTGAGACATTGGGAGCTTGCTCCGTATAATCCAAGTGTTCTAGAAAAAAATAACATTCAATTTGCTATTACATCGGATGGTTTAAATAATAAAGATTTTCATAAGAATTTAATTAAGTCTATTAAACATGGTTTATCAAAAAATCAGGCGCTGGCTTCTATCACAACCATACCAGCCCAGAATATGAATATGGCAACTATGCTTGGTCAAATAAAACCTGGATATATTGCAAATTTAACTATTGTAGATGGTGATTATTTTAATGAAAATATTGAAATTCATTCTGTTTGGATTCAAGGTAAAGAGATCCCTATAAAACCAAAATATTTAATTGATATGCAAGGTGTTTGGGATATGAATATTGAAAATAGGGAATTAAAACTCAAAATTAGAAAAAATAATAATAAGTATTCTGGCATGTTAGTCAAAGACTCGATTGAATATAAAATAAAAAATTTAGTAATAGATGGTAGAAATATTGGTTGGCATATTATCTATGACTCGACCAAAGCCCCAACTCGTTATTTTGGACATATTCTAAATGGTACTATTGAAGGCAATTCATCTAAAAATGAATCCTGGCTTGCTATTAGAGCTCAATCACAAGATATTAAAAAAGACATATCTGAAATTGCTTCACCAATGAAAAAAATATTATATCCTGAAGGTGCGTATGGGCTTGAAGAAACAGAAAATGATCATAAAAGTATTCTTATCAAAAATGGTACTATTTGGACATCCTCATCACAAAATATATTGTATGATTATGATATACTTATACAAGATGGTAAAATATCTAAGATAGATAAAAATATTATTTTTCCTAATAGTGAATTAATTATTGATGCTAATGGGAAGCATATAACCCCAGGTTTAATTGATTGTCATTCTCATTCCGCAGCATTTTCAATTAATGAAGGTACGCAATCAATTACTTCTGAAGTAAGAATTGAAGATGTAATAAACAGTGATGATATAGCAATATATAGACAATTAGCTGGTGGTATAACTACGGCAAACATATTACATGGGTCAGCAAATGCTATTGGTGGTCAAAATGCTGTCATTAAATTGAGGTGGGGGAAACTGCCTGAAGGCTTATTATTTAAAAATGCAAAAAAGGGTATCAAATTTGCTTTAGGTGAAAATGTAAAGCAATCAAACTGGGGTGATGACTATACTAGTCGTTATCCACAAACAAGGATGGGAGTTGAGCAAATCATAAGGGATGCTTTTTTATCAGCAAAAGAATACCAAATGACTTGGAAAGATTACAATACTAATAAAAATAAATGGAAAAAACTTGTACCTCCTAGGGTAGACTTAGAGTTAGAAGCGTTAGTGGAAATACTAAATGGTGATAGATTGATTCATTGTCATTCATATAGACAAGATGAAATATTGATGTTGACAAGGTTAGCTGAAGAGTTTGATTTTACTATTGGTACATTCCAACATGTATTAGAGGGTTATAAAGTTGCTGATGTATTACGTGACCATGGTGCAGGAGCATCTACTTTTTCTGATTGGTGGGCATATAAATATGAGGTTATAGATGCTATCCCATTTAATGCAACCCTTATGTCTAATATTGGTGTAAATGTATCGTTAAATTCAGATTCTAATGAATTAGCTCGTAGAATGAACACCGAATCTGCAAAGGCTGTTAAGTATGGCGGCTTATCTGAAATTGAAGCACTAAAGCTAGTTACTATTAATCCGGCTAAACAATTAGGAATAGATCAATGGGTTGGTTCTATTGAGATTGGTAAAGACGCTGATATAGTTATTTGGAGTGATAATCCTTTATCTACAAAAGCAAAATGTGAACAAACCTTGATTGATGGAATGCAATATTTTTCTTTAAAGTCTGATACATTATTAAGAAGAAGAGATCATAAAATCAGGGAGGAATTAATTGCAAAAATATTAAATGATAATAATAAAAGTATTAAAAAATGGAAACACCATGAGCAAAATTCAAGTGAGGTTCACAATTGTTTAGACTAAATATATATTTAATTTTACTTTTGTTTTCTTCTAAAATATATACCTCAGATCAAATTCCAGGTATCGCCCAAAACAAACCAATTCTTTTAAAGGGAGGTATTTTACATACTATAGAAAATGGTACTATGTATAATGTTGATTTGCTTTTTGATAATGGCACTATTCAAGAAATTGGGAATGAAGTAATCGTACCAGATAATACTAAGGTTATAAATATTAAAGGTAAGCATGTTTATCCTGGTTTGATTTCAGCATGCTCAACTCTTGGATTGCAAGAAATTGGAGCTGTTAGAGCTACAAGAGATTATGCTGAGGTAGGGTCAATCAATCCAAATGTTCGAGCTAATGTAAGCTATAACCCTGATTCAGAACTAATTCCTATATCAAGATCTAATGGGATTCTTACATCTCTAGTTGTACCTCGTTCAGGTTTAATATCTGGACAGTCATCACTTATGATGTTGGATGGATGGACATGGGAAGATGCAACATTTCGCCATCCAATAGGTATTCATATTTTTTGGCCTAGAGTAAATTTTAATAAGAAAAAATTAAAAACTAATAAAAAAGATAGTAAGCAAGAATTAATACAAAATATTGATAATTATTTTTTAGAAACGTTAGCTTATAGTAAAATAAAACAAAAAGATGATTTGACTTTTAAACATGATTTAAAACTAGATGCTATGGAGCAAGTTGTTTTAGGAAAATTACCTCTTTTTGTTCATGCTAATGAAATATCACAAATTGAATCAGCAGTTTATTGGGCAAAAAGACAAAATATAAAAATAATTATTGTTGGTGGAAAAGATTCATGGCGACTTGTAGGATTATTAAAAGAGAATAATATTCCGGTAATATATACACAAACTTTTTCGACTCCTGGAAGAAGATATGAAAGTTTTGATCAATCATATAAAACTCCATCTATATTATTTGAAGAAGGGGTTAAGTTTTGTATTTCAAATAGCGAATCTCCATTCCAGACCCCTCATATACGAAATTTACCATATTATGCTGCAAAAGCGGCATCGTATGGTTTACCATGGGATGAAGCACTACGTTCAATTACACTCTCGACAGCTGAAATATTAGGAGTTCAAAAAAGAATAGGCTCATTATCGATCGGCAAAGATGCAACACTTTTTATATCAGATGGTGATATTTTGGATGTTCGTACAAATGTAGAGATGGCATTTATCAATGGTAGGTCTGTAGATTTGTCAGATCATCATAAAGACTTATATAATAAATATCAGAAAAAATATGATATTAAATAAGAAATTATTTAAACAATGATTTTACAAATTGTAACAAACTTGTTTTAGCATTAGATAGATGCTCCTCTTTATTTTATGATATATTTTGAAAGGATATTAATGATGTTTAATAATGTATTTATAATGAGCCTGCTTTCAGTAACGATGCTATTTTCTTACGAAAATCAATTTGGTTATTCAAAAGAAAATGGTTTTCAAGAAAAAATAACTCTTAATCACACTCCATTCATTCAAGAAATATCAGAAGGTTATACTCGTATAACAAAAATAGACCAAGGATATACTACTGAAGTTGGAATGCCTGAAGTTCCAATTTACACTACATTTTTTCAACTTGATCCTCAAAAGTTATATGAATTTGATTTTGTAGTAAATGAGTCTTATACAATTGAAAATATCAAATTAATGCCTCATCAGGGAATGGATAACTGGGAAAGTGCTAGTATTCAGGAAAAAAATTTGGAATTTTATACCGAGTCTAATCAATATCCTTTAAACAATATGATTATCTCAGAACCTTCTCAAGGCAGAGGTGTCAAATTTGTACAAATTCAAGTTATTCCTTATAGTTACAGTGCCAAAGATCAGAAGCTTGAAGTTTATACATCAATTGAAATTAACGTAAATGAAACTGGAATTAATCCTAATCCTCAGTTAGAACAACCATTAAGATCATATGTTTTTGACCAATTCTATAAAGATATAATTGTAAATTTTGAAACATTAGATTCAAGAGATGAATATCAAGCATCATCAATACTTTATATTTGTGGTGGTTCTTCACTTACAAATTCATATGTTCAAGATTTAATTGCATGGCGTCATAAACAAGGGTATATTGTAAATGCAGTATCTGAATCAGATGTTGGTGGAAATAGCGCTAGTACAACCGAAATTAGAAATTATATTGCTAATGCTTATGCTAATTCTGAAAATCCACCTGAAATTGTTGGTCTGATTGGTGATACAGAAGGTACTTATAGTTTACCTTGTTTTACTCATAATTGGGAGGGCTATAATGGTGCTACTGATTTTGATTATACGCAACTTGATAATAGTGGTGATTTAATTCCTGAAATTTTTATTGGAAGGATTTCAGCATCTAGCCAAAATGATCTACAAAACCAAATTAATAAAATTATAAATTATGAAAAGGGAGCAAATATGAGTAGTAATTGGTTTAGATCTGCAGCATTAGCAGGAGATCCTGATGAATCAGGCAATTCAACCATATATACTAATCAATATATTGAGAACCTTATGATAAACCATGGAGTCAATAGAGTTGAAACTGACTATGATGGAAGTGGAGTCCAAACATTTATGGAAAATCAATTTAATGAAGGTGTTTCATACTATAATTATAGAGGATGGTACTATGGCTATGGAAGCTACCCAACGAATTCAATTAATTGTGGTTGGGAAACTCCTTTTGTAACAACGATTACATGTGGAACAGGAGACTTTAATGGAACTGCTAGCTCAGAAGAGTTTGTAAGGCTAGGATCTGTTAATAATCCTAATGGAGCTGTTGCGGCCGTTGGTATGGCAACTACAGGAACTCATACTCTTTATAATAATATAGTAAATATGGGTATATATGAAGGTATTTTTACTAAAAAATTATGGTATGCCGGTGCTGCAACAACAAATGGTGATTTAGCAATAGTAGCAACATATCCAGAATATCCATTTTCACAAGCAGCTGAAGCATTTAGTAAATGGAGCAACCTAATGGGAGATCCAGCATTACATCTTTGGTCAGGAGATCCAACAACATTTAATATTGTCCATCCAGCATCTATTCCATATGGAACAAATAATATATCAATTACTGTAAATGATAATTCAGGAAACCATATTGAGGGTGCGCGTGTAACATTATTAATGGGTGATGATGTTATTTTTGAGAGTGGTTTTTCTGATGAGAATGGAAATGTAACTTTAAATTGGGATGCTATAGAGTCTGGAAATATGTATATCACTGTTATTAAGCGTGATCATAGACCTTATGAAGGAACCATAGAAATACAAACAGTTAATGGTGCTGCATTAGTAAGCAATACAGATCAATTAATTGCTCAAACTGGCGAATATAATGACTTTCAGATTTCTTTAAAAAACTATGGAAATGAATTGTCAAGTGATGTTTACGTTGAACTTGTTTCAGATTCTGAAAATATAACCGTGCAAAATAATAACTTATCATTTGGTAATTTGAATCCAGGAGATACAGCTGTACGTACTTTTGTTGTATATCTTAATGGAATAATTTTTGAAAATGATGAAATTAATTTTATGATTAATATTAGTGACCCAAACAATGAATGGGTAAATCTTTTGCCTGTAAATATAATTGCACCAAATATTATTATTAGCCAATCAATTCACAACTCTAATCCAGGTGTTACATCTGATGCTACATTTTATATTAATAATATTGGATCTCAATCACTGATTGATTTTACTATTGAATTATTACCATATGAAAACTTAATTTCATTCGATACGGATATTATCTCAATTAATAATATTGCCTCTGGAGAGAATCTTTCTTTGGATGATTTGCAAATTCACTTTAGCGACCAAATTATTAATGGAGCCATATTACCTATAGAATTATTTTTCACAAGCAATGATGGCCATTCTAGATCTGAATTAATAAATGTATCTATAGGTGAAACAAGAGATACTGATCCTATTGGTCCGGATTCACATGGATATTATATATATGATTCAGGGGATACTGAATATAGTTTAGCTCCTGTTTATGATTGGATAGAAATAGCAGAAGGCCAAGGAACACAATTATCAATTACAGATAATGGTCATGGTTGTTGTAACTCCTCATGTTCAGCAGGCAACTATGATTGTGGATCAGAAACTATTGATTTACCATTTGATTTTCAATTTTATGGAGTAGTATATGATCAGATAGTTGTTAATACAAATGGGTGGATTTCATTTGGTGGTTTTGAAATGTACTCATTTAGAAATTATCCTATACCAGGAGCAGGAGGTCCTTCTCCAATGGTTGCAGCATTTTGGGATGATTTAAAGACTGGCTCTGGAGGTTATGTACATTATTATGAGTCGAATGATATGGTTGTAATTCAATGGGATGATATGCGAACATATGACAATAATTCTCGAGAAACTTTTGAAATAATTTTATATAATTCAGCTAATACACCTACCGGTGATAATGATATAAAAATTCAATATCAAGATTTTAATAATACATCTGATGGGCAATATAGTGGCTGGCCACCTATACATGGAGGCTATTCAACCGTTGGTATAGAAAGCCATTTAGGTGATATGGGGCTTCAGTATACATATAATAATACTTATACTGATGGTGCTGCTCCTCTTGAAGATGGTTCTGCAATATTTATTACTACTTCGGATGAATCTTATCTTCTAGGTGACCTAAATTCTGATGGTATATTAAATGTTCTAGATATTGTTGTTGAGGTTAACTTAGCTCTTACTGGTTCATACAATCCTATAGGAGATATGAACGGAGACGGGATTATTAATGTCCTTGATATTGTTTCATTAGTTAATCTTGTTTTGAATGGATAATAGATTAATTATTTAGTTTAAAAAAATGCCTCGTAAAGAATCGAGGCATTTTTTTTGTTGATTAAATTTAGATAACTAAAAAGTAGTAAATTATCTTAATTTTTCTAGTAAATAAATCACATAATAGGGATAAAAATGAAATATTTAATTTTACCAATATTACTTATTTTCTTTTCATGTAATACAAATCAAGAATCGAAAGAAAATAATAGTAAATCAAATAGCAGTATAGATATTCCATGTAGTACAGATGTTTGCATTGAAATGATTAATTCGAATTCAAAAAATAAAACTTTTGAAATTATAATGAAGAATAATGTTATTGTAGCAGGCTTTCAGCTAGATATTATTGGAGCAGAAATTATAGAAGTAAAAGGTGGTATTCTTGAAAAAAGAGGTTTTGATGTTTCAAATAATACTAAACGGGTTTTGGCATTTTCAATGTCTGGTAAAACAATTGATTTAGGCTCAAACATGATGTCAGTAATTAAATATGGAAATCAAAAAGAAGATGAGATCTGTTTGGATGGAATAGTTTTTGCTGGTCAAGGTGGTGCTAAATTATCTGTTAATGAGCCAAAGTGTTTAAAAATTAAATAAAAGAGGGGCTATAATGATTTATCTTACCTTAATTATTAGTTTTATATTTTCTAATTATCAATTAGGAGAGACAATATCTGAGAGTGATCAAAATATAAATTTTAATATTTGCTATACTAATGATGAATCTGTTAATTCAATGAAATTATCTGACTATAATGGAGATATTAATGGTGGAATTTATTCTATAGTTCTACTGGACATGTCTGCTACATGGTGACCATCATGCCTAGATATGTTATCAAGTATTGATAATTTAGCCTTAGAATGGATGCAGAATGAACATGTAGTAATAGTTACTGCTTTATATGATGTAGATAATCCTATGCCTTGTAATCAATGGGGTGAGCTTGGAGTGCAGGATGTCCCTATAATTATTGATGATTATAATGGAGCTGCATTTAATATGTTTGGTTGGTTTCAAGGGAATTCAGGTTATTTTCCCAGTACAGCTATCATCAATCATCAAATGGAAGTAGCATATAAAGATGTAGGATATAGTGGATATCCAGATTGGGATAATAATATAAACAATGTGATTGAAGGTTTATTAGATGATATGGGTGATCTTGCGGTATATATTATAATTGAAGCATCATATAGTATTTTTACGAGTGTTGATAGTGATGGTGATGGTGTTATTAATCCTGGTGATGGATTTATTGTTTCTTATGATCTAGAAAACACATCACCTCATACAGATAGCTATGATGTTACGGGAAATTTTATTTTTAATGAAAATGAAGAAGAATATTTTGAGTTAAGCATGAATGCAATTGATTTCGGTAATATACCATTTGGTGAATCAGCAAATCAATCTGTTGAAATTATAACAACACAAGATATACCAATGGGAAGCTATGATATTACTACGCAGATAAATGCAAAATATACTAATATTCTAGGAGAAGAGATTGAGTATAAAAAAGATATTGTAATTTCATTTGAAGTTTCAATTAATCAATATGGATTCCCATATTTTTTAACAAATCAATCAAGAGCAAGCCTACTTTTACAAGATATTGATAATAATGGAACTAATGAAATTATTTTTGGTGATGATAATGGGATT
>CAYFHL010000037.1:0-11583 GCA_964342955.1 uncultured bacterium | reverse complement strand
TAATAAAAAAATTGATAATTTAATACAAACACCACAAAAAGAACATTCGCAGCAGATCGAAAATGAGCCTCACGATCCTATTGTTGACAGTGATGACTGGGAACTTGTATCTGAAGAAGATCTCCATTCTGGAGATTATGAAATTTAATTATTTATTTTAGATCTCGCACCATTTATAACTGCACTGATTACTAAATACCTAGTTAGCCAATAATTATTAAAGTAGTTGTTTAATTTTTTAATAATATATTTAATATGATCATTAAAAATTAAATACCCTCTAAATGAGCTAGTATAATTCCATGCTAATGCTTTGGTATGTTTTTTATGAATTTTTATTAGATATGGTAGATTATTAAAACCATAATTTTGCATTGATATTAGAAAATCTTCTAATTCTCTTTGATGGCAGTGATTAGCTATTGCTTTTGAAGAAAATCTTAGTCCTTTGGGATACTTTTCCCATAATCTAATTGCTAACTCTGTATCCTCTCCTCCATATGAAGTAATATTTTCATTAAATAGCCCTGTTTGTTCTAAACTTTTCCTTTTTATACAAGAATTATTAAATAAAAAATATTGAAACGAAATTATTTGATTCTCTCCAAATTGCCTAGCTCCTCTTCTTTTATCATAAAGATACATATCAAGTTTATTGGCCTTATAACCTTCAGGTAGTTTTGTATCACCTACTACACCTATTATATCTTCATTTGAAATAATTTTTATAAAATAATCTAGCCAGTTAGATTTCACCTCCATATCACTATCCAAAAAGCAAATTATATCAGATTTGCTCGATTTAATACCTGAATTTCTAGCCGCAGATAGTCCTTTGTTTTTATTATGGTTAATAATATTAATTTGATTGAAGTCATTATATTTTTCTAAAATATAATTTGTTTTATCGGTAGAACCATCATTAACTAAAAATATATTATATTTTTTATAATTTAAATTAAGTAAACTCTTAATACATTTTTCTACTACATTTTCAACATTATAGCATGGTACTATTATATCTATTTCAGGAAATAAATTCATTTTAAATAGTTTTATAATAAGAATAGAGTTTATTTATGCTATTATTATAATTATGATATTTATTAACCCAATTTAAACTTTTTTGTTTTGCATCTAATATTTTATTGGGATTATTAATTAAATCATTTAATTTTTTAAAAAGTGTTTTTGAATTAGCATTAATAAAAGGATGATCTGGAATAAAATTTATATAGCTATTAGTTAATTCGGTAATACAGCATAAACCCATAGACATGGCTTCTATTGAATTCATACCATAACCCAAACCACCTCTATTATCAATCTGATCTATTAGAATATCACAAGTGTTTTTTATTTCTAGAGCTAATTCATGGTTTGTATTTTCAATTAATATAAATTCAACATTTGATTTTTTTGATAATTCTTCACAAATTGGTATAATTAAATCACTACCTTTATAATAACGATTTGATGTACTGTGACAAATCCTAATTGTAGAGTTTAAGCTCAAGTTGGCTTTATGTTGCTTTGTATCATATGGCAAAAATAAATAATTTATATTGGGATGTTTTTTTAATAAATCAAATTCGCTAGTTAAATTTAATTGCGACATAGCATCTATTTCTTTTATTACACCCCTAGTCCTCAAATCTTGTCCATGATATGTACATATTATTTTTTTATTAAGTTGGTTTAATTTTTTAACAAATCTACAATCACGATAAAATTCTAACCCCCATTCTAAATGATATATATCATAATTATACAAATTATATTTTTTAATATATTTTTCAATTTTATAATTCCAAATCCAATCTCTAAATTTAAAAAATAATTTTTCAAAATTTGAATTAGGTTTCCATATTGGAGGCATACCTTCTTTCTCTTGATAATCACCAAGAGATCCTCTATAAATTTTATAGTAGTTGTGTCTTATTATTCTATACAATACCTTACTTGATATAAAAGGCAAGTTCATGCATAAGCCTTCATCATATTTATGTCTAGTTTTATATAGTGTTATAAAATCACATTTATTTCCTTTTTGTTCATGGGCTTTTTTCCATAAACTTAAGGTTCCAACTGTATTTTCTGGCGATATATATAAAATTTTCATTGTTTATAAAAATCTATTAAGTCTGATTCAATTTTTTCCCAATTATATTTTTTATATACTAAATCAAATGCGCTATTAACAAGTGAATTACATAAATTATTATTGCTTATTATTTGGTAAATTTTATTGGATAAATCTTTTATATCGCCTGATTTAAAGTATAAACAACTGTCACCAATATGAGACTTAATTAAAGGAAAATCTACAGTAACGACTGCGCATTTAGTCATCATAAACTCAAATAATTTTACAGGCAAACCCATTCTAGTAAATTTATTATCCTTGAATGGGATAATTCCAACCATGCAGTTATGTAGCATTTCTATCATTTCCTCATGTTTAATTAATCCTAAGATTAATACATTACTTTCCATTTTATTTTTTATTATAAATTGTTCTATTTTTTTTAAAAATTCTTTATTTTTAGGAGCCCCTGCCAAATATAATTTGACTAATTTTTCCTTTTTATTTATTATAGAAAAAGCCTCTAATAAATTTAGTATTCCTCTTTCATCTGATAACTGACCATGATAAATAATATTTTTTGATTTTATTTTTTTTATTTTTTGTTTAATTAAAATTGGATAATTCGGTAAGTAAATAACTTTTTTATGAATTGCATTATATCTTTTGACTAAAATATTGGTTACAGTAATTATTTGATCTACATATTTTAATTTTGATTTTTCATTTTGCCATAAAAAGTAATTTATTATACGTTTAAACAAATAGTTCCTTGATGAAAATACATCCCACATTTCTAAATGTGCTTCATGAACATCATAAATAGTTTTAATTGATGATCTTACCTTTATTTTTTTTATTAATGAAAGTAGATCAAATTCATGAATATGTAAACTTTTAATATTATTTTTAGATAATAAAAAATCTAATACTAACTGAATAAACTTAGATTTGCTCATCATCTTGGGATTGCAATTTATATGTACTAAATTTTCTTCAGATAAATCTATTTTTGTATCCCAAAATGTATAATAGTATATAAAATATTCGGCTTTTAATAGAGTTTTAATTTGTTTAAAATATATTCTTTCATCATCTGGTGGATGCGTACATGTTACAATACATATCATAAATAATCTCTATTTGGTATTATTAAATTTTTTTTGAAATGTTTTTCTTATACATACAAACGCTCCACTTTCCTCCTTAAATTTTATTAATGACTTGCTTGGAGTTGTAGGATCTTTAGCTCTAGGATTTTGTGAAACACCAAAATCTAAATATTTTAACTTTCTTTTCTTTGCCCACTTTATAGACTCAATCATTTGTAAGGTCGCTGGTTGAAAATTAGAAAATTTGTAGTCAATCATATTATAAAATATTATGCCTACATTATTATTGGCAATGAATATTAAGGTGCCGCCAATGGGGATATTATCAGAATACACTAATAATAAATGTAAATTATTGGGCATTAATTTTTCCAATTTTATTAATTCTTCTAATGTATGTGTTGGTTTTGAATAATGTTTTTTTTTATTTTCAAGTAATATCGGATAGAATGTATGAAAATCATTATTCCATTTGAAGGAAATATTCCCTTTTTTAATTAACTTTTCAAAATAATTTTTTGATCTATTTTTCAATTTATATATAATTTCTAAATTACTCTGAATATCATTTTTAATTGGTATAATACTAGATATATAATTTTCAGTAATTTTGTAATTATTCCAAATTAAAGCATAATCAAGTGTTTCATCAAATAAAATAGAATAAATACTTGGCGTGGGTACAAACCGAATTTGATTAATATTTTTATTATATAAATATTGCTCTAATATATTTATTATATTTTGACAATCATTAAATGTTAATTTTTTATATATAAATCCACCATAGCTAGCACCGGGATGTGAATTAAAAATTAAATTATTCTTTTCTTTTAATATTACTCCCGATAAAATAGCTATGATTTTACCTTTCTTATTAAAAATAAGTGAATGGTCTTTAAAATCTCTATCAATATGATATGAGAAAAACTTTCTTAAATGAAATATTGTACCATTCTCAGAATATTTTACAAATTCATCCCAATCATTTTCATCTTTATTATTATATTTACGAACAGATATATTCACAAATTATAAGCATTTACTTTATTATATTAAATTTTATTTTATAATATTGCTATTTCGTTTTCATTAAGCAAGTATAAATTAACATCAATTTTTAATAATACGAATTAATAATAATATGACTTCAATTAAAAATATAATGGCTAGACAAATTTTAGATTCAAGAGGAAACCCTACTATTGAGGTAGATGTGGTATTAAGTGATAATACTATAGGTAGGGCCTCAGTTCCAAGTGGTGCATCTACTGGAAAATATGAAGCATTAGAATTAAGAGATAATGAAAAAGATTATTTAGGAAAGGGAGTAAAAACTGCAATTAATAATATTAACAATCAAATTGCAACTTTACTAAATGGTATGAGCCCATTTAATATTCAAGCAATTGATTATAAAATGATCGATTTTGATGGCACTCATAATAAATCTAATTTAGGTGCTAATGCTATTTTAGGAGTCTCATTAGCTACTGTTCATGCTGCTTCTAATTCATTAAAACAACCATTATATGAATATTTAAACAATACAAATAAATTTGTTATGCCCACACCAATGATGAATATTCTAAATGGTGGATCTCACGCTGATAATAATGTTGATATCCAGGAATTTATGATTTTACCTATTGGAGCACTAACATTTAAGGATGCTATAAAAATGGGTGCTGAGGTTTTTCATAATTTAAAATCAATTTTAAAAAAAAAATCATTAAGTACTGCTGTGGGAGATGAGGGCGGATTTGCTCCTAATCTCAAATCACATGAAGAAGCAATTGAATTAATTCTGGAAGCAATTGAATCTGCTGGATACATACCACAAAAAGAGATTGCGTTAGCACTTGATGTTGCAGCTAGTGAATTATATGATTCTAATTTAAATAAGTATATTTTATCTTCAGAAAATAAGATTATAGACTCTGAGGGGATGATAAAATATTATGAACACCTTTGTAAAAACTATCCAATTATATCTATTGAAGATGGTCTAGATGAAAATGATTGGGAGGGTTGGAAAAATTTTAATTCCTCTCTCGGTAAAAAAATTCAAGTTGTAGGTGATGATTTAACTGTTACTAATAAAGTTCGATTAAAACGAGCAATTAAAGAAAAATCAATGAATTCCATACTAATAAAATTTAATCAAATTGGAACTATCTCTGAAACACTTGAAACTATATCTTTAGCACAATCTGCAAAAATGTCTGCTATTTTTTCCCATCGATCTGGAGAAACTGAAGATACAACTATTTCTGATTTTTCTGTTGCTACTGGAGTTGGCCAAATAAAAACTGGCTCATTATGTAGAACTGATCGGGTAGCAAAATATAATCAACTCATGAGAATCGAAGAATCCCTCGGTTCTAAATGTATATATGCTGGGAATAATTATATTTCATGAAAATTAATTATTTTAAAAGTAATCGATATTCTCAAATAAAATATCGAAAATTTTCATTTATATTAATTTTTTTTATAGGAGGACTTTTAATAATATTCAATGATTTAGGATTAATTCGTTGGTATCAACTTAAATCAGAAAGAATAAAAATACAAAATGCAATAGATTTGCAGATTTCGGAAGAGTTAAGTTTAAATGATGAATTAGACCAATTAAAAAATGATTTAGAATACATAAAAAAAATTGCTAAAGAACGATTTCAAATGGTTAAACCAGGAGAAAAAGTCTTTAGGGTTAGAGATAAAAGAACTATAAAATAAATTTTGATTTATCATAGACCAAACTGTTACTTTTATTTATAATGATTCCATTAATTTATAATTATTGCAAAAAATATTTTTTAATTCATATGCTTATAAAAATTTCCGTTTTTTTATATTTGTCTTCCGTTTTTTTATTTTCTGAATCTAACAAAAATGTTGAATCTAAAATATATCTTATAGATGGGAAAAAATATATTTCAGCTTCTGAATTTGCAACCATTCATAGCATTAGAACTATTTTTTATGATGATAAAGAAAAATTGGAATTTAGATTTCCAAAACATAAAGTTGTAATTTCTCCATATTCTTCTTTTGTAAAAGTTAATGACATAATTTTCCATATGTCTTTACCAGTTATTTATGATGGTGATGATTATTTTCTACCCGTTAAACCCTTCATTATGATATTAAATTCAACAGATTTGCCTAATACTTTTTTAGATTCATCTGAACAATTTGTTATAACTAAGGCTCCTATTTATAATATAAATGATTTATCAATAATTAATAAAATAAATGGTACAATAATTAATGTCAACACAACAAAAAAGTTTGATGCAAATATTATAGCTGCTTCTATTACAAGAGCAGGATGGTTTAACTTAACTATTCCTGGTGGACTATTAGATTCAATTAATATTACCGAGTCTCCAACTATTGATCCAGTAATAAAAGCACGTTGTTTTCAATCTAAAGAATCTGCACAATTATCATTTTTATTAAAATCAAAAGTTGATGATTTTGAAATAATTGCTGAAAAAAATAAAATTATTATTTCTCTTAGAGTTGCTATGGCAGAAAATGCTAATAAAATTAGAGAAATGCGCAATAGATGGCTTCTTGATAATATTGTTATTGATGCTGGTCATGGAGGCAAAGATCCTGGTGCGATTGGTTATAATGGATTAAAAGAAAAAACTGTTACTTTAGATATAGCTAAAGAATTAGGCAGATTAATAGAAAAAAATTTAGGGGTCAAAGTAATTTATACAAGAGAAGAAGATGTTTTTTTACCTCTATGGAAAAGAACACAAATTGCAAATGATGCTGGAGGCAAATTATTTATTTCTATACATGCAAATTCAGCTAAACAGAAAAGTGTTCAGGGATTTGAAACTTTTCTTTTAAGACCTGGTAAAACTAAAGATGCTATAGATGTTGCTCAGAGAGAAAATGAGGTGATTGCTATGGAAGAACACTATCATGAATATGAACAGCTTTCAAATGATAAATTAATTTTGTATACTATGGCTCAAAGCTCATTTATGAAGGAGAGTGAATTTTTTGCTGCTGAAATCCAAAATCAATTGGATAAAGTTCTTGCATCGCCTAATCGTGGTGTGAAACAAGCTGGATTTCAGGTTTTAGTGGGAGCATCAATGCCAAATGTTTTAATCGAAGCTGGATTTTTAAGTAATGATACAGAAGGAAAACTTCTGAGTCAAACAAAATATAGAAAGAAAATAGCCGAAGCAATTTTTATATCTCTTGTAAATTTTAAAGATAAATATGAAAGTAATATTATAGGTGAAGAATAATTTAATATCTACTTCTCCCATTGGAATTTTTGATAGTGGTCTAGGTGGCCTTACTGTATTAAAAAATTTAAAAAATGCACTACCTAATGAATCCTTTGTATATTTTGGCGATACAGCGCATGTACCATATGGAACAAAAAGCCCTAAGTCAATTTTTCTTTATTCTGATTCAATCACATCATTTTTGCTTAATTTAAATGTTAAATTAATTATAGTTGCGTGCAATACTGTATCATCTGTTGCATTAACCAAACTAAAAAAAAAATATCATATCCCTATTATTGATGTACTCAATCCTGCGGTTCAACATGCTGGAAAAATATCAAAATCAAGGAATGTTGGTATTATTGGTACACAAACAACAATTAGTTCTAATTCATATAAAAACACATTTTATAAATTATATCCTGATATTAAAACATTTGAAGTTTCATGTCCACTATTTGTTCCCATTATTGAAGAGGGTTGGCAAAATACCAAAATTGCATACGATATAGCAAAGATATATTTAAATAAATTTACAAATACTAATATTGATACATTGATTTTAGGGTGTACTCATTATCCAATTATGCATAATGTTATAAAATCTATTCTTCCTAAGAATATTTCATTAGTTTTTTCTGGAGAGCAAGTAACCAATCAAGCTAAAAATTTTCTATCAGATAAATCTCTTCTTTCTAATAAAAATCAGAAATCAGAAATAAAATATTTTGTATCAGATGCACCCAAGAAATTTGATGAATTAGCAAGCTTATTTCTAGGTGAACAATTAAAAAATATTAAACATATTTCTTTATTATAATGAATTTAATAAAATATCTTGAATCAATAGAATCAAAGGGAATCAAAATGGGATTAGAGCGCACAAAAAAACTTGCTTTTGAATGCGGAAATCCGCATAAAAAATTACCTATCATTCAAGTTGTTGGAACTAATGGAAAGGGATCCATTTCTGCTATTTTATCAAATATTTTTAAAAATTCTGGTTATAAAACTGGATTATTTACATCTCCTCATCTTGTTAATCTAAATGAGCGAATTAGAATTAATGGCTTGCCTATTTTAACTTCTGAAATAAAAACATTTTTAGAAAAATATAAAATTTCTATAAACAAAATTGATTCTTCTTTTTTTGAAGTAATGACAATAATGGCTTTTTGGTATTTTTACAAAAAAAAAGTTGATATTGCAATAATGGAAACTGGTTTAGGTGGCCGCTTAGATAGTGTTTCTATATGTAATCCAAAAATTTTAGTATTTTCTCCTATTTCTTATGACCATATAGAAATTTTAGGACCTTCATTAGAAAAAATAACCATTGAAAAGGCTGGTGCAATAAAAAATAAAACATTATGCGTTTCTAGCCCACAAAAAAAAATTGTAAAAAATATTATGAAGAAAGAAGCATTTAAAAAAAATGCACCATTAGTATTTGTTAATAAAAGAAATTCAATAAAATTTAATATTGGAATTTTAGGAAATGTTCAACAGGATAATGCTGCGGTTGCTTTAAAAGTAATTCAATTATTAAAAAATTATAATATCTCTGATAATTCAATAAATTCTGCTCTAAAAAAACTTAAATGGTATGGTAGAAATCAAATTATATCTAAAAAACCATTAATCATTTTTGATGTTGCCCATAATCACGATGCTATACTTAATTTTTTAAAATTTTATAATGAATTTGAAATTTCTGGAACTAAAACTCTTTTAATAGGATTACAAAATAGAAAAAATATTAGTGATAATATTAAAGACCTCGTTTCTTCTTTTAACAGTGTTGTTATAACACAAACATTTAATAAAAATTCTATGGATTGTAAATTTTTGGAATCTCTTTTTAAAAACTTAATAAATTGTACTATAGTAAAAAATCCTGAGTTGGCTATTAATAAAATTTACTCTAAATTAAACAAAAATGATAGTTTAGTAATTTTAGGCTCTCATTATCTTGGTCCATCCGTAAGTAAAATATTTAAAATATCTTTTGATGCTATATAAAATGTTTCTATATTATGTTTTAGGGCAAGGCCTCTTTATCCCAACAAAACTAATATTCTCAATAACAAATTAAAATATTATATGAAAAAATCTACTATGGAAACTAGCGAACTTCAGTCTTTGACTGTTAAGGAATTACAAAAATTTGCCAATGAACTTGGTGCAACTGAGTTTTCTGGATTACGCAAGCAAGATTTAATTAAAATTATTCTTGGTGAACAAGCTAAAAAAAATGGCAATATTTTTGCTAGCGGTGTATTAGAAGTTTTACCAGATGGATACGGTTTTTTAAGATCTCCGGATTACAGTTATCTCCCCGGTCCTGATGATATTTATGTTTCACATTCTCAAATTAAACGTTTTAAATTAAGAACTGGACATACTGTTTCAGGCCAAATAAGACCACCAAAAGATAATGAACGTTTTTTTGCATTGCTACGTGTTGAAACTGTTAATAATCATGCGCCAGATAAATCAAAAAATATTGTTTATTTTGATAATCTTACACCATTATTTCCAGATGAACATCTAAAACTTGAAACATCTTCAAAAGAATATTCAACACGAATTATTGATTTGTTAGCCCCAATTGGTAAAGGTCAAAGAGGTTTAATCGTTGCCCAGCCTAAAACTGGAAAAACTATGCTTTTACAAAAAATGGCCAATGCAATAACGCAAGTTAATCCAGATGTAAAATTAATAATTTTATTAATCGATGAAAGACCGGAGGAAGTAACAGATATGGCGCGTAGTGTGGATGCAGAGGTTGTTGCCTCTACATTTGATGAACCTGCTGATAGACATGTCCAAGTTAGTGAAATGGTGATTGAAAAAGCTAAGCGCTTGGTTGAGAGTGGAGCTGATGTTGCAATATTATTAGACTCTATAACAAGGCTTGCAAGAGCCTATAATACAGTAATTCCTCATAGTGGAAAAATTTTATCTGGTGGAGTAGATTCAAATGCTTTACATAAACCTAAACGTTTTTTTGGAGCAGCTAGAAATGTTGAGGGTGGGGGTAGCCTAACTATTATTGCTACAGCTTTAATTGATACTGGTAGTAGGATGGATGAAGTGATTTTTGAGGAATTTAAGGGAACTGGTAATCAAGAATTAGTATTAGATCGTGCTTTAAGTGATAGAAGGGTTTATCCTGCTATGGATATTAAACGTTCTAGTACTCGAAGAGAAGATAAATTAATGGGAAGAAAAGATTTATCTCGTATTTGGTTATTAAGAAAGTTGCTTGATGAAATGACTAATGTAGAAGCCATGGAATTTTTACTAGATAAGCTCTCTAGAACAAAAAGTAATAGAGAATTTCTTGATTCTATGAGCTCATAAAAATATTTTTAAATGATTGCTGAACGAATTAGTAGAATAAGCCCTTCAGCTACCTTGCAAATGACAGCAAAGGCGGCAGAACTACGTAACTCAGGCATTGATGTTGTTAATTTAAGTGTTGGTGAACCTGATTTTCCAACACCAAAGCATATTAGAGATGCCGCCACGTTTGCAATAGAAAATGGTGTCACAAAATATACACCGGGTCATGGAACTATTGAATTACGTAAAGCTATAACCAAAAAGCTTTCACGGGATAATAATTTAAATTATAAACATCAAAATATAATTGTTTCATGTGGTGGAAAACATTCTCTCTATAATGCTTGCCAGGCCTTATTTCAAAAAAATGATGAGGTGATAATTTTCACTCCTTATTGGGTTTCCTTTCCTGATTTTGTATCAATTACTGGTGCAAAACCAATTTTTGTCAAAACTAATCCTGATAAACAATTTGAGCCCCAATTTGATGATTTAATAAAAAAAATTTCTAAAAATACAAAAGCTATTATTATTAATTCTCCTTCAAATCCAACAGGTGGTGTTTGGTCAGATGAATCAATTAAACAAGTCTTAGAAATTGCAAATCATAATGATCTTTGGATTTTTTCTGATGAATGTTATGAACAACTTACATATGATAAGCCTTTCAAAAGCATAGCAACTTATGATAATAAATCTAATAAAATCTTAACTTTTCAAAGTTGTTCAAAAACTTATGCAATGACTGGCTGGAGAATTGGATATATGG
>CAYFHL010000036.1:0-11892 GCA_964342955.1 uncultured bacterium | reverse complement strand
GATCGAAAAAAAAAGAAGGTCAATTAAATTATGGTGTTCAAATTGGTAAATGGTGTTATTATGATTCAATTGGCATTTTAAGGGAGTCAATTACTTATAATAAATGAATAAATCTATATTTAAATGGCTTTCAATGATCCTTTGTACAATTTTAATGATAATTTATTTATGGTTAGTGGTTGAGATTTTATAGATGGAAAATTGGTTTAATTGGCTCACCCTTGAATGGCTTATGAACAATCTTGAATGGATAGTCTTAGGTATGCTCACTAGCTTGATAGTTTTATTATGCTTTCCTATTTTATTAACTATTGAATTTAAGAAACTAAATAAAAAGGACTCTGATTAAATTGGAGTCTTTGTATTATATTATTGGAAGTTGCATTTTTATTTTTTTTATATATTATGTTAAAGAAATAGTTTCCATAAAAAAGGACTTAAATAAATTAAAAGGAATAGTTGATCATTTATTAAAAGATAAATAGTATATTTTATTTATTAATTTTTAAATAAGCACTTTATTAGTATTTCGTAAATCCTTTATATTATGTTCTATTTTTTACAAAGTTTTTTTATGTCTAATAAAGAAGTACAAAAAAGAAATAATGATAGCAAAGTATATACGTTATACTATGCGTTCTTTTTAATACCACTCATGATAACAATGCTTGGTGTTATGTTTTTCTTTATGTTTAGAGTTTTAACATATGAATCAAATTCTCCAATTGATTATCTTTCAGATGTTCAGTATGGAGCTGCTAGCAAAAGGTGGCAAGCAGCATATGAATTATCAAAAATTTTAGCGAATCCAGATTTAGTACCACTGAATGATGGGTTTCACAAAAGGATGATCTCGGTGTATGAGCACTCAATACATGATGACCCTAATGTTCGAATGTACCTAGCTCTAGCTATGGGTAAAACTGGCAAAAAAATCTATGGACAATCTTTATTAAATGGATTAAATGATAAGGATGATGCGAGTCGAGTTGCTGCAATTAAGGCTCTTGGAAATTTAAAATATATCCCTTCCATTTCAAAATTAATACTATTTACACAAAAAAATCGATTGGTAGAAGAAAGGCTTACAGCAACTATTGCATTAGGCAATATGCCTGATCCATCTGTAACAACAATTCTTAATAAATTATTAAATGATGAAGAACCAAATGTTCGATGGGATGCTGCTATTGCCCTTGCAAAACATGGTGATAGTTCTGGCAAAAAAATCATTGAAAACCTATTAGATAGAAGTTATTATTCACAATTTAAGGAAGTTAACTCAGATGAAGAAGTAAAGGCTATTTTAGTAGCTATTCATGCAACTTCAATTATTCCCTCTGACTCATTTATTACTAATTTATTAAAGTTAGCAACGCTTGATATGAATATGGATATTCGTGATTTTGCAATTAAAACACTAAATAAAACTTATAATAGGAAAATTTGAATTATGTCAGATAAGAAAATAGTTCCCAAGGCTTCTATTGCGAATGATGAATCAAAAAATATGGATAGAAAGAGCTTTATAAATTGGTTATCGATTGGATGGCTAGCATTTGCTGGTGCAACTGGAGGTTTTTTTACTGTCATAATTAGATTCTTATTTCCCAACGTCCTCTTTGAACCTCCTCAATCATTTAAAATTGGATTTCCAGATGAATTTACTATAGGAAAAGTAGATACTCGATTCAAAAAAAAACACGCGGTATGGATTGTCAGAGATGATAGCAGTATTTATGCTTTGTCAACTGTTTGTACCCATTTGGGCTGTACTCCAAACTGGCTTGAAGCTGAGCAAAAATATAAATGTCCTTGTCATGGTAGTGGATTTAGAAAAACAGGTATTCATTTTGAGGGACCAGCTCCACGTCCATTAGAACGATTTTCTATATCTCTTGCTTCGGATGGTCAAATATTAGTTGATAAAACACGATCCTTTAAATGGGAAAAAGGTGAATGGGAAAATGAAGAATCTTCCCTAAAAATTTAATTTGAGAGTGAACTATGTCAGATAAAAGAGAATCATTATTTAAAAGGTTAGGGGAGTCCCAAGTATGGAAATCAATCATACGATCTGGAGTTCCAAGAACCAGAAGACAACGTATGTACGCTGTCCTTGGAAATGTTTTTCTACATTTACATCCAGCTAGATTACCCAAACATGCGGTGAAAATTGGCTATACTTGGTGTATGGGAGGACTTTCCTTTTTCTTATTTGTTGTCTTAACTATTACGGGAATTTTGCTAATGTTCTACTATAGACCCACTGTAGAATATGCCTATACAGACATAATAGATTTAACAGAGCAAGTTCCATTAGGTATAATGAGAGAGCTGCATAGGTGGGGTGCTCATGCCATGGTTTTAACTGTATGGCTACATATGCTAAGAGTTTTTATGACTGGATCATATAAACCTCCAAGAGAATTTAATTGGGGTGTTGGAGTTTTATTAATGACACTAACTATGTTTTTAAGCTTCACTGGATATTTATTACCATGGGATCAATTAGCCATATGGGCTGTTACAGTAGGATCAAATATGGCTAGAGCTCATCCTTTTATTGGACATGAAGGGCCTGGTGCAAGTTTAATGGCTATAGGTGATATTAACCTTGTTCATGTCGGTTCTGATGTACGTTTTGCATTAATTGGTGGTCGATTTGTAGGAGAAGCAACTCTTTTAAGATTCTATGTTTTACATTGCATAGCTGTACCATTTATAGCTATGATATTTATGGCAGTGCACTTTTGGAGAATCCGTAAAGATGGTGGTATTTCTGGGCCATTATAAATAAAGGAATTAAATGGATTATATTAAAGGATTTATTGATTATTTATCTACACCAACAATTTCATTTACATTGTTGACTGTTGCATTCCCTTTTATTTTTCCTCCAACTGATTGGTTCAATAAAAAAAATAAAGATTGGGGCATATATAAACTTTGGTCAAACAAAGGTGGCCTTATGATATTTATATTAATCACTTTATTTTTTATCGTTGGATACTTTGATCCATATTTTAATAAAACAATGACTAAACCAGATAATATTCCAATTATCTTAATGATCTATTCAATGTTTCTTGCCGTTTGGTGGGGGATGAAAAAATCATATATCAATGATGCAAGATTAGATAGAGGTGAAAAACCTGAAGAATGGAATGACCCTGATGATAAGGTGTTGGTGTGGCCCGACTTAGTATATATTGAGCTTATAGCCCTTATCTTATTTATGGTTTTTTTAATCATTTGGTCAATTCTAATTGCTGCACCCCTTGAAGAACCCGCTAATCCTGCAGCCACTCCTAATCCATCAAAAGCTCCATGGTATTTTTTAGGTTTACAAGAAATGTTAGTCTATTTTGATCCATGGCTTGCTGGTATTGTTTTCCCTATGTTTATTATTATTGGCATGATGGCTATACCTTATATGGATATTAATAAAAAAGGAGATGGTTATTATTCCTTTAAAGAAAGGCGTGTAGGTTATTTTATTTTTATGTATGGGTGGCTCGTATTATGGTTATTTCTGATTATTATTGGAACTATATTTCGTGGGCCTAATTGGAACTTTTATGGTCCTTTTGAATGGTGGGATCCACATAAATTAGAGCCTCTAACAAATGTAAACCTTTCTGAATATATTTGGATAAAGCTTTTAAACAAAGGACTCCCTTCTAATATTCTTGTAAGAGAATCTGTGGGGTTTGCAGTTACTATAGGCTATATGTTTGTAATGCCTCTTTTACTTGCTAAAACTAAATTAAAACATATTTTTGAACATTATGGACCTGTTAGGTACGCTACAATGATGCTTTTTGGTTTAACAATGTTTTCATTGCCGATTAAAATGTATTTACGCTGGATGTTTAATCTTAAATACATAATAGCTATACCTGAGTGGTTTTTTAATATATAGGAATTATTTTGAACGACGAAAGATATTGGAATATAAAATTTCTTAATAAATGGTTTGCAATCTCTAGCATTCTATTCATGGGAACTTTCATATGGATGTTTATTGATGATAATGATGATGAATTCAAAGTCTATCAACGTAATTTTAGAAAAATGGAAGCTCAAAATGCAGAAAGCAAATTATTACAAGAAATAGATCGGGTAAGAGAAGAACGAATTGTTTATGAGAAAAAAGTTTTAGAAGCTGAGAACAATTTTGATCTAAAAGAATTTGAACTTTTAGATTATCAATTAAAATTAGATACGGCTAAAGCTAAATTCTATAAAGCTAATATGAATTATCTTGAATCTAAAGCTATTGTAGAAGCTAAAAAATATAACTATGAAACTCAAAAACTCCATTACCATGGTATGGAACCACTTAAAATTGAACAAGAATATTTTGAATTAGTAGCGTCACTTAATGTCCTAAAACTTACCAAAGAGGACAAAGAATCTGATGTATTAGAAATTGAAGGAAAAATTAAAAGTTTAGGTGATGAAAAAAATAATGCTCAAATTGCCCTTAATCAAATTTTAAAAGATGTTAATATCGCTCAAAGAAAATTAAATAAACTTGATAGAAAAAAAATGACTTTAGCTAATAAGATTGGAGATATCTTTAGAGATCTGCCTATTTTAGACTTTTTAGATCCATATTATAAAGTAGAACAAGTTGTTTTGCCAGCAATTAAATATAATGTCAATTTTGCACAAGTTCCAGAAGTTGATCGATGTACTAGTTGCCATTTAGGAATAAATAACCCAGATTATAAGGATGCTCCGCAACCTTATACAACTCATCCTAATTTAGACTTATATCTATCATCATCATCTCCTCATTCATATGAGCAATTTGGATGCACAAGTTGTCATGCTGGTCGAGGTAGAGGAACTAGTTTCACTTCTGCAACTCATACGCCATCATCACCTGATCAAAAAAAGGAATGGGAAGAAAAATATCATTGGCACGAAATGCATCATTGGTTAAAACCTATGTTGCCTACAAAATATACACAAGCTAGCTGTTTTAAATGTCATAGTGATCAAACTTCTATAAAAGGTGCTGAAAAATTAAGTACAGGATTGCAACTTATTAATCAACAAGGCTGTAATAATTGCCACCATATTGAAACGCATCAACCTGATAGAAAAATCGGTCCCGATCTTAGAAAATTAGATAAAAAAGTTACTAAGGATTGGGCCGGAAAGTGGATAAGAAATCCTCAAGGTTTTAGACATAATACCAAGATGCCTGCTTTCTTTAACCAGTCTAATAATTCAGATTCATCCTCTATAAAAAGAAATGAAACAGAAATAGCAGCGATTGTAGAATACTTGTTTCCTAATGGTGATAAAAAACCAAATAATCCAAAAAAATATATTGGTAACAAAGAAAATGGAGAAAAGCTATTTGGTGTTGTAGGATGTAAAGGGTGTCATATAATTGAAAACAATCCTAACAACATTGCTACAACTGCTAATCAAGAAAATCTTTTTAGACAGCATGGTCCTAACTTAATTGGCTTAGGGTCAAAAACATCTGCAAAGTGGATTTACGAATGGCTAAAAGAACCAAGCGATTATTGGCACGAAACAGTAATGCCAAGTCTACGTCTATCAGATCAAGAAGCTAAGGATTTAACAGCCTATTTATATCAATTTAAAAATGTTGAATTTGAAAATGAAACATCAGTTAAACTAGATAAGCGTGAATTAGATAATATTACATCTAGTTGGCTTAAAAAATCTTTTTCGGTAGAACAGTCCAATTCAAAGTTATCTAATATGAATTTTGATGAAAAGTTGAATTTTGTTGCCGATAAGAGTATACGTCATTATGGTTGTTATACTTGTCATAATATAACAGGCTATGAAGATGATAAGCCAATAGGTGCAGAGCTAACTTATGAAGGTTCAAAATCTACTAGTAAGCTTGATTTTGGATACCGGCATGATTTAGATCATAAAAATTATGTTTGGTTCTATCATAAACTAAAAGATCCTCGGCAATTTGATTACGGAAAAACACTTGCTTATGAAGACAAAGCACGTATGCCTAACTTTTACTTAAATGAAGAAGAAATTGAAGCCATCGTTACAGCTATTTTAGGATTTAATGATGATCAAATAGGTAAAGAATTATTAGCTAACTCTTATATCCCAGATCAACAAATTTATCAAGGTAATAAATTAATAATAAATAATAATTGTCAAGGTTGCCATATAATTGATGGCATTGGTGGACATATTTCTGAAAATTATTCTGGTTCCGAATATGCTCCACCAAATTTGAATACAGAGGGATCAAAAGTGCAGCCTGACTGGCTATTTAATTGGTTTCACAATCCTTACAAAATTCGTCCTAATATACAAGTTAGAATGCCTTCATTTAATATGACTGATGAAGAATGGAATTCGGTTATCAAGGCATTTCAACATAGAGATAATGATCTTTTAGATTTTGCTTCTGATATAAAAATTGATAAATTATCAAATCATTTTAAAGCAGGTAAAAAATTACACGAATTAGGTGCATGCAACAATTGCCATTTTTATGGTACCCAATTCCCAAAACAAGCAGCCCAAACATGGGCACCTAACTTAGCTCTTACTAAAGAAAGATTCCAGCCTGAATGGATTATAGAATGGTTACGTGATCCTCAAAAAATAATGCCTGGTACTAAGATGCCTGCACCTTACTTACCAGATGCTGAAATATTAAATTTACCTGGAGCAGAGCAAGATTGGGGCAAATATTTAGTAAAATTTAATGGTGATCAAGAAGCTATGTTGATCGGACTTAGAGATTATCTATATTCAATACAGGGTAAAATTGATATTTCATCTGAAATCAATGAATATTTCAAAAAAAATGGATATGATTTTGAAGATGAGGAGGAAGAAGAAGAAGAAGACGATGACTGGTAAGTTTACAACTATTTGGGGAAATAAATAATTTAGCATGTGGGGACTAATGATCATATGTTATTTTTTAATGTTAACATCTCTTGTTTTAGTTACTATAACAGCCTTTCAAGGTTACTTTCAATTTAATATATTTAAAGCTAGCTATCAACAATTCGCACTGTTTTCAACAATATTTTATATGTTTTCTCAAACTTTAATTATGTTTTATTTCATAGGATCTGGAACAGCTATTAAAAATGAACTGGTAAAATCAATTAGTAAAATCAACATTTATGATAAAGTAAAAAAATCTAAAATGATCCTTTTCCCCCACCTTACCCTAAATATGTTTATTATCGGATTAGCCTTTGTACTAATTGGTGGTGTTGATACAGGTGCAACTTCAAAAACGACTCAAAGCATAATATTTTCCTTAGGGTATTTACATTTTATTTATATTATTAAGCTTCAACATAGTGCATTTAAAAATAATATTGAAGTTCTAATTGATATAGCCGATTTAAATCATAATGAATTTATAGCACGTTGAATATTTATGTATTATATAAGCAAAGCATTACAATTAACAAGTCTTCTAATTATTGGTATAGGATTTATATCACATTTTCCACATCTAATTAGTTATAAATTACTGGCTGTTGGAATATTGTTTTTTTTGATGGGTTGGATAATTCAAAAATTTGGGTTAATAAAATAAAATTATGCCAAGTAAAAAATTTGATCATTTTAAAGGAATACCTGAGTTACCTGATGGTCCCAGAGTCAAAAAATCTCGTCCAAAATTGATGGCTGTTGTAGATGAAGATAATTGCACTGGTTGTCAGGCTTGCGTACCCTTTTGTCCTGTTGATTGTATTGAGCCTGTTGAAAAAGATAAATATGAAATTCCTATTCCTCCAGTACAAGTTAGATTTAATGAATGTACTGGATGTCAAGTTTGTGCTCGTGTATGTACCAAACTAACATGGGATGCAATTAGAATGATTCCGACAGATACTTTTGAAGAAAAATACAATATTAAGATAGATTAATCTTATAATCCATTTAATATGAAATGGGATCAGAAAGAAATTATCCTACCATTATATGAAAGAGGTTTTCATGTTATTACCAATATAATCAATGATGAAATAAATAATCTAAATAAAATAAATATTGGCATTGCACATATTTTTATAAAACATACATCTGCTTCATTAACAGTTAATGAAAATGCAGACCCAACTGTTAGGACTGATTTTGAATCACATTTGAATAAACTTGTTCCAGAAAATGCTTCTTATTACCAACATATATCTGAAGGCCCAGATGACATGCCTGCACATTTAAAAAATTCGTTACTTGGATCTTCTTTAATTATTCCAATTACAAGGGGTAAGCTTAACTTAGGTACTTGGCAAGGGATCTATCTTTGTGAACATCGAAATTATGGCACTCAAAGAAAAATCTTGATCACAATTAATGGAAATTAAAAAATAATTTCTATATAAATGATACTAATAATTGATAACTATGATTCATTTACATATAATTTAGTTCAATATATTGGTATAAAAAACTCAAATATCGAAGTTTATAAAAATAATAAAATAACTTTAGAAAAAATTAAACATAAGAACCCAACACACATAATAATTTCACCTGGCCCAGGCCATCCTTGTAACGCAGGCATATCTATTGAATTAATAAAATATTTAGATCGGAGTATACCTATTTTAGGTATATGCTTAGGTCATCAAGCTATCGCTTTAGCATTCGGTGCAAAAATTAAGAAATTGAAAAATATTGTTCACGGTAAAACTTCTTTTATAAATCATGATCAATCATTATTATTTGATAGCATACCAATAACATTTGAAGCTACTAGATATCACTCTTTAATAGTAGATAAAAAAAAGCTCCCAAAATCATTAAGAATAATAGCACAAATGGTAAATGGAACCATTATGGGAATACAACATCAAAAATATCCTATTTTTGGATTACAATTCCATCCAGAATCAATCTTAACTAAATTTGGAATGAAAATAATTAGTAATTTTTTAAATATAGAAAAATAAAAATATATTTATTAAGAATTATTGAAATATTTGTACCTTCTTTAACATATATTCTATTAAATATTCATGAAGAAATTACTTTGCATAATAATTTTATTATTTTTTGAATTTGTATTCACAAATACTTATCCAGATTTAAATATTGATTTTTTGATTAATGATACCACAGCTAATAAAATAAAAAAAATCAAGGAAACAAAAACAAAAGATAAAAAAAAATCTTTTAAAGAAATAGTCAGTAATTGCGATAAAATTGAGGGCTTATTTACTTTATATTGGAACAAAAAAAATAATCAAGCATTTATTGCAATACTACCAGAGCAATTTGAAAAAGTTTATTTAGCTGGACTTACAAGGCAATCTGGTGATGGTTATTATTTAGATGGAAGTTCAATGATGAATGAATTTCCTTTCATGTTTAAAAAAATTGGAGAACGCATTCAATTTATTAATGTCAATGTTAAGTTTAGAGCAGATGAAATATCTCCATTTAAACGATCAATTGATAGACATGCTTCTAATTCTATCCTCTCATCATCAACTATCATAAGCCGACCTAACATAAACACAGGTGCTATTTTAGTTGATATAAGTAAACTCTTCATCTATGATATTGAAGAAGTTAGTAGAAAAAGTCAAGGAGTTTATACTTTTGATAAAAAAGATAGCTACTTCGAAAGCATTAAATCCTTTCCTATGAATACAGAAATTGAAATGGCACTACATTTTAAAGGGAAAAAGGGGAAATATATCTATACCTTACCAAGCTCTACAAGTGTACAAATATTTTATAACATTAGTCTTTCTGCTATTCCTGATTCTAACTATGAACCAAGATTAGCTGATGATAGAATAGGTCATTTTACAACAATCTTCCAAGACTATACCAATGTAAAAAGTGATTCTCCCTATGTACGATATATCAACAGATGGAATCTTGAAAAACAAAATCCCCAAGCAAAAATATCGGAGCCTAAAGAACCTATTGTTTATTGGATAGAAAATACAGTTCCTTATGAATTTCGTGATGCAGTTAGAGAAGGTATTTTAGCATGGAATAAAGCATTTGAAGCTATTGGTTTTAAAAATGCAATAGTTGTTAAACAAATGCCTGATGATGCCGATTGGGATCCAGCAGATGTAAGATATAGTACTATCCGATGGATGTTTCAACCTGGCCGAGGGTATGCAGTTGGGCCATCAAGAGCTAATCCATATACAGGTGAATTATATGATGCTGATATTAGAATCAGTGCTGATTTTGTTAGATCCTTTTATAAAGAAGAAACAGAATTTGTAACGCCGTTGATTGAAACATTCACTGATGATTTTAACTATACTGAAGAAAAATATCATCCAAATTCTAACTCTACAACTATGTGCCAGTATGGTGAGCATCTAAAACAAGAAATGGCTTCTGGCTGGGATATAATGACTGCTTCAGGTCAAATATCAGAAACAAATTTGGAATTTGAAAATTATATTCATAATGGTCTTGTTGATCTTATTTTACATGAAGTAGGTCATACTCTAGGACTTAGACATAATTTTAAAGGAAGTTCAATTTATAGCATTAATCAACTTAGTGATTCAAATTTTACTAAAAAATATGGTATCAGTGGCTCTGTTATGGATTATCAGCCTATAAATATTTTTAATAAAAAAACTTTCTTTCAAACACAACCCGGTGTATATGATATGTGGGCAATTGAATATGCATATGCAGAGCCTAATAGATCTAAATATTCAGAAAAATTGTTCTTAGAAAATATCGCATCTAGAAATACAGACCCACTTCTAAGATATGGGACTGATGAAGACACTTATGGACTATCTACTAGAGGAATTGATCCTCACTCAAATGCGTGGGATTTAAGTAATGATCCAATGGCTTATTATAAAAAAAGATTTGAAATGGCTGATAAATTACTCGATATGATTCCTGAATATTTTGAAAAAGATGGCGTTCAATATTCAAAAATTAGAAGAGTTTTTGGAAGAGGGTTGCGTGATTATTATAGTGCCGCAAGAAATATTTCAAAAAATATTGGCGGAATATACCATAGTCGACATCATGTTGGTGATCCGGGAGCTAAAAATCCATTTAAAATAGTGCCTGCAAAAAAGCAAAGAGAATCTCTCCAATTTATACTTTATCATATTCTAGATGAAAATGCTTTTTATTTTGATCCTGATCTACTAAATAAATTAGCGCCAGAACGTGGTTCTAATTTCACAGGTTCTGTTTGGCGCATGAATCGCATTGATTATCCAATTCATGATTATATCAGATCTATACAAACAGGTACATTATATAGATTATTTCATCCAAGGATTTTAAATCGTATACGTGATAATGAACTCAAATTTGATTTAGAAGATGAAATTTTTAAATTACCTGAATTATTTAATTCTATAACAATATCTGTTTGGTCAGAGTTAGATGAGAACAAAAATATTAATAGTTTTAGAAGGGATCTTCAAAAAAGCCATATTGAGGTACTTAGCACTATTCTATTAAATGAAAAGAACTATTTTCATACAGATGCAGTTGCATTATCTAGAATAAATTTAAATAATCTTTATGAATTGATTAGGAAAGCTTTAGACTCAAACATACCTCTTGATGAATATACAAAAGCACATCTAACTGAGAGTGCAAATAAAATCCAATCCGTATATAAAGCTCAAATAGTTATTAAATAAAAAGCTATATCAAAATAAACGATTTTTTTTATAATGCTTATAAATAATCCAAAAAATAAGTCAAAAGATCTAATTGTAGTTTTAGGCCCTACAGCTTCAGGGAAAACAAAATTAGCCGTTGAATTAGCCCTTACACTGAATGGAGAAATAATTTCAGCAGATTCAAGACAAATTTATAAAAAAATGGACATTGGGACAGGTAAAGATTTAGATGAATACATTATAAATAATA
>CAYFHL010000035.1:0-11970 GCA_964342955.1 uncultured bacterium | reverse complement strand
ATCAACAACGATACCATTTCCAAACCAACCATTGATTGTTGTAGTTACACTAACTGCATTACCCCACTTATCAAGGACCGAATAATGTGTAGTTTCTTCAGGCTCATGATATATAGGTAACTCTCCATGTTTAATAGATGAACTTTTAGATGCTTTTCTAGAATTAATTGTCTTCCATCTCTTATCTGCATATTCTTTTGAACATAGTTCTTCAATTGGTACACTAATAAAATCAGTATCTCCTAAAAATTGTGCTCTATCAGCATATACTCGACGTTCTGCCTCAGAAACATAATGAATATGTTCAGCACTATGATAACTAATATCGCTAAAATTAATATTTTCTAATTGATTTAGTATCCCAGCGATAGCTATTCCACCTGAAGATGCAGGTGGCATTGAATATATTAAATAATCACGGTAATTAATTTCTATTGCATTCCTTTCTTTTGCCTTATAATTCTTTAAATCACTCTTAGTTATTATTCCTCCAGTTCGATTCATACATTTTTCAATTAAATTGGCTGTTTCTCCATTATAAAACTCTTGCCAACCAATTAAAGAAATTCTGTTAAGAGTTTTTGCTAAATCTGATTGAATAAAGTTTTCATTTATTTGAAATTGATCTGATTTAAAAAATATTTTTTTTGTTTCAGGATCTCTAGAAAAGAATAGTTTCCATTGTGGATGATTTAATGTTTGGACCAAATCATTGTTTAATTTAAAGCCCTCCTCTGCTAATTTAGTAGCAGGCTCAACTAATTTATTCCAATCTAAAATACCAAATTTTTCTGATGCCATGCCAAAACCAGCTACGCTTCCAGGTACTCCTGAAGCTTGAGAAGTATTCCAGCTTTTTCCATCAATGATATTACCATTTTCATCTAAAAACATATCTCTAAATGCTAGAGAAGGAGCAACTTCTCTAAAATCAATAGTAGTAACTAAACCATTTGCTAATTTAATAACCATAAAACCACCACCACCTATATTTCCTGCTCCTGGATGTACAACCGCTAAAGCAAATCCAGTAGCAATAGCCGCATCAATAGCATTACCTCCATCCTTTAATATTTGAACTCCAACTTCACTTGCCAATCTATTTGATGAAACTACCATACCATTTTTTGCAAATGCATCAGGCGTTTTAGAAAATATGTATGTAATAATTAATAATATTGATAATACTCTTTTCATAATTTTCCTTTAATTTTCTTTGATAATATTTCCTTTTGAAATGGTTACTAGAGGCTTTGTACCTTTTTTTAAAACTACTTCTGCAACATCTAGTCTGTAATCATACTTTAGCTCTTTATTAAGCAATAACATGATTGATATTATTTTAGATTTGTCCAAATTAAACTTAGATTGATCAATTGAATTTGAATCTTTATTAAAAATTCTAATTTTAATATTTGTAAAAATAAAAATATTATTCTTTAAACTTATAATATCTACTTTTTGATTATCAGAACATTGATAATTTATTTTAAGAATTGTATATTTATTTCGAACTTTTTTACACGCAACAATTTGGAGTCCTAAGGTGTGAAATAAATTATTTTCTTTATAATATGTAATATTTGGTAAATAATCACTTATAGGTTTAAATGATTTTCTATGAATTAAAACTGCTTTATATTTTTTTATAAACTCTAAATGTTTTTTGGTACCATAGCCTTTATGTTTATCAAAATCATAATTAGGAAAAATTATAGCATATTGCCTCATAATCTTATCGCGAGTCACTTTAGCAATAATAGATGCAGCAGCTATAGTTAAACTCTTTTGGTCTCCATTGATAATATTTTTTTGTTTATAGTGTTTTATATCTGCCTTATTACCATCAATTAACAATATGTCCGGTTGAATATTTAATCTACCAATAGATTGCTTCATTGCTTTATAAGTAGCTTGTAAAATATTAATTTTATCAATTTCATATTCATGTACAATCCCTATACCTATTGATTTTGCAGAGATTAGTATTTCATCATATTGTTTTTCTCTCTTTTTTTCAGATAGTTTTTTTGAATCATTTACCTCTGGGAGGTGAATATCTTTTGGAAATATTACCGCTGCTGCAACAACTGGCCCTGCTAATGGTCCTCTTCCCGCTTCATCTACTCCTGCTATATTATTTATATTTGATCGCCAAAATATTTTTTCATATTTCAACATAAATTTATAAGGTATTTGAAAAATATTCTTGTTTACTCATATCACAGAACTCAATACTAATAGGAATTTTATCTATATCTTTATTGATTAACTCTTTCTTTATTATTTCTATACATTTAAAAGCAGCTTCTTTTTTCTTGTTTGCCTTTCTTCCCTCGATAAGTCTAACTTCTAAATGAATAAATCCAGTATATATATCTGATAAATGATTTTCTAATTTAAAAAATTTAAATCTACAGTTTTGTGGCTTAATTTGTATTATTTCAAATAAAATATTAATAATCTTATCAACTAATATTTTAGGTTCTTTTATATCTAAATTTTTTGTGTATTCTAATTTTATATGTGGCATAAATAATTAATTAATGCTCTACTTTAAATAAAATTGGTCGACTAGGTGCAGCATCAATCTGAAAATTAGGTATTTGTATATTTAAAAAATAAAATCCATCTTCTATATGATTTGGTATATATGCTAATTCAGTAATTGTTTTTTCTGAATCTTTAAAAATATCTAGTTTTCTATCCGGCTTTCCACCCCAAAAAATACGATGATTACCCAAAATACCATTATCATACATTCTATCTACACTAGGCATATCTACTACTAAATGTAATATTTTACAATTGTTTAAATATTCTATTGCATTATTTGTAAAAAATGGTGGAATTTTTTTTGGATAAGAATAAAATTTTTTATTTTTATTATTTGGCAAGGTACGTATTATAAGACAAGTTGGAGTAAATTTTTTAAACTTGATAAATTGTTTTAAAATTAATTCTTTTGATAAAACTTTTTCATCATTTTGTAATTGCACATGATAGATATCATCACATTCTTCAAATATTACCGGCTTTACTGTAATTAAAACGGCTGGAATAAACAAGTTGTTTATAAAACTGGGAATTGAACGTTTCTCTTCTATGATATGCCCAATACATTCTGTATGTGTACCAGTACAATGAATATTCATACTAATTTCTAAAACATTGCATCCTGCACCTTCTTTCACTGAATAGCACTTATTATTATCTTCAAAAGATTTCATCTTACCTGGAATAACATTATAAAAATTTGGCTGCAATCCATTAAAATTATAAGGTATTGATATATCAATAAATTTTGAAGTATCAATTTTAAACTTTTTTGTGCCGTGTTCTAGAGTAATTATTTTTTTCAATTTATTAATTCTATATTATTTTTAATTCTGTTTTTTAAATTATTAAGATTTGTTTTTTTTAATTCTAATTCTTCTACCATTTTATTTTGAATAGATGATCTTTTATACACTTCTGAGTATGGTATTGATGTAAAACTTACCATATTATATCTTGGAATAAATCGATCTGGATAAAGTTTGTATAATTGGTTAATCAATTTTTTTCTATTTACAAATTTTTTCTTTAATACTAAATCTCTCATTTCAATGTAATTTTCAATTGCCATCTTTGCAATTGCGTCAGCATCTCTTTTTCTTTTATTATTATAATAACTAAACAAAGATGAACAATCTCCCTTTAGTTCATCTATGCATTTCATTAGAATTTCACAATCTTCAAATGATGCATTCATACCTTGGCCAAAAAATGGAACAATTGCATGAGCAGCATCTCCAATCAAACAAAAATTATTTTCAGAGTGCCATTCTTTTGCATAAATAGTTCCCAAACTTCCTGTTGGATTAATGAAAAATTTGTTGGGAAAATCTTCTAATAATGGCAATACATCATTAAAATGTTTTTTAAAAAATTCTGAAACTACTTTTTCTGTATTTAATTTTTTAAAACTATTTTCTCCATAATTAGGTAAAAAAAGTGTGCAGGTAAATGATTTATCATAATTAGGGAGAGCTATTAACATAAAATTCTTCCTTGGCCAAATATGTAATGCATTAGGATCTAATTGAAATTTTCCAGAGCTACTAGGATTAATATTTAATTCTTTATAACTATGATTCAATGGGACAAAACTGGATGGATGAGTAGCCTTAGAATCAATAAATTTTCGAACTTGAGATCTACTTCCATCGGCACCAAATATTTTTCCTTGTATTGGAATTTGTTTTTTATTATCAAATTTTAATTTTTTTGAAGAAATATCTATATCTTTGAGATTATAATTAAAATAAATTTCTATACCTAGATCTTCTGCTTTATTTATTAAAATTTTGTTTAATTCTTTTCTAGATACTGAATTTATAAATTCATCTTTATTTATACTATAAGGTTGAAATTCTAAGCGTTCATTTTTATGATGTATCATTCTTCCACGCATAGGAATTAAAATAGATTTTATATCATCAAAAATATCTGCAGCCTTTAATGCAGAAATGCCTCTGTATGAAAGCGCTAAATTAATTGATCTTCCACTAGATGACTTTTTTAATCTAAGATCAGTTCTTTTCTCATACAAAGTTACTCCATATCCCCGCTTTTTAAGTAAAATAGATAATAATGGGCCTGATAATCCTGAACCAATGACTATATTATTATTAGTCATCTAAAATTTCTTTCAAAATATTAACAAATTTATTACAATCTTCAAATGTGTTATAAAATGGGACTGGAGCAACTCTAATGATATCTGGTTCTCTCCAATCACAAATAACTCCCCTATTATATAATAAATTTATTATATCATTCTTTTTTTTATTTATTCTAAATGATATCTGACAACCTCTTTCATCCATTGATTTAGGCGTAATAATTGTTATTTCATTTTTTAAAATTTTATTTAAAAGAAATTCTAAGTACAACGATAATTTTTCACTTTTTTCTCTTAAACTTTTCATTCCAACCTTATTAAATAATTCTAAACTAGCTAGCAATGCGGCCATAGAAAGTATTGGTGGATTCGATAATTGCCAAGCTTCTGCCGTTTTAATAGGTTTAAAATCACCCCGCATTTTAAAACGTATATTTTGATCATTACCCCACCATCCTTCAAATCGAATAACATTCTTCATATTCAAAATATTTTCATGAATAAAAACTCCTGATGGAGCACCAGGACCACCATTTAGATATTTATATCCACACCATGCTGCAAAATCTACCTCCCAATCATGCAATCTCATTAATACATTTCCAGCAGAATGGGCTAAATCAAAGCCTACATAACAACCATGCATATGTCCTAAATTAGTTATTGATCTCAAATCAAATGATTGACCTGTATAATAATTAACTCCTCCTATTAAGATTAATGCAATCTCATTACCACATTTATCCAAAATATTTGTAAGATTTTCAAGTTTGATATATTCACTTTCATTTGATTTTAATATAACTAAATCTTTCTTAGGATCTTGTCCATGGAATTTAAGTTGTGATTGTACAGCAAAACGATCTGAAGGGAATGCATTATCTTCAATAAGAATTTTTTTTCTTTTTCCTTTTGGTCGATAAAAACTTGCCATTAACAGATGAAGATTAACAGTCAATGAATTCATTACGACTACTTCCTTTTCTAATGCTCCTACAATATTGGCAGTAGAAGTTGTAAGTATTTCATGATAGTTCAACCAAGGTCTTGTAGAATTAGTGTGCCCTTCAACTCCAAAATTTTTCCATTTATCTAATTCTTCATTAACATATTGACTAACTGTATTCAATTGTAAACCAAGTGAATTTCCACTTAAATAAATAAATTTTTGATTTTGATTAAAATTAGGAATATGAAAACTGTCTCTGAAAAGATTTAATTTATCTTCTTTATCAAAAGAAATATATGAATTAGATTTAAAGCTATTTTGATTGAATATATTGTTTTTCATCTAAACCCAGCCATTCCAAAGCTGTACCAGCTAACATTCTTTGTTTATCTTTATCTGATATATCTAAGCTCTCTATTAATTCCCCAGGTATTTCTTCACCAAGAATAAATGGATAATCAGTACCTAAGGCAATTTGAGAACATCCTATTTTTTTTATCAAAAACATTAATGTATCATAATCATGTACTAATGAATCAACATAAATTTTTCCTAAATATTCTGATGGCATAATATTATTATCAATCGAACAGAGTTTTGGGTTTACTTTAAAGCCATGATCAATACGGCCTAATGTAAATAAGAAACTTCCACCTCCATGTGCAAATGCAATTTTTAAATTAGGAAATCTTTCTAAAACTCCTCCAAAAATTATTGATGAAATTGCACGAGAAGTCTCTGCAGGCATACCAATAAGCCAAGGGAACCAATATTTTTTCATTTGATCAGTACCAATCATCTCCCAAGGATGAATAAAAATAGAGCACTTGATTTTTTCAGCATGCTCAAAAATAGGAATAAATTGATCTTCACTTAAATTTATTCCATTTATGTTTGATCCTATTTGTACTCCTGATAAGTTTAATTCATTAATACAACGGTCCATCTCCTTAATTGCTAAATCATTATTTTGCATAGGAATAGTTCCTAAACCAATATACTGATTTGGATTATTTTTTACTATATCTGAAATATGATTATTTAAGAATTTAGATAGCTGTAAACATTCGTCATCTTTTGCCCAATATGAAAATAATGCAGGAATAGTAGATAGTACTTGAATATCTACATTCGAAATTTTAGAGTCTTTATTACGCTGTTCTATATTCCAACAGTTACATTGAACTTTTCTAAAAAATTTCGAATCTTTAATTAGCTCAGCATTATCCTTATTTATTGATTTTATTCTTAGATATTTATTATTAGAAAAATTATCTAGGACATCATTTAAGTTGCTTGGTATAATGTGGGTATGTATATCTATCTTAAGCATTTTACGGTTTTTGGAGTACAGAAAGACATTGGTTACAGCTTCGTGCTTTAATATCATTCCAAAAGGAATCAAATAAAGGAGGCAATTGTTTTACAATATTTTCTAATTTAATATATTTTTCATATAATAAATAGTTACATTCATCACAATACCATTGAAACCCATCTAATTCATTACTATGTCTTTTCCTCTCAACCACCAATCCTACTGTGTTTTCAAATCTTTGGGGTGAATGTGGAATTTTAGGTGGTAAAAGAAAAACTTCTCCTTCTTTAATAGAAATATCTTTGGGTTTTTTATCTTCAATAATTCTTAAAATCATATTCCCTTCCAATTGGTAAAAGAACTCTTCTCCCTCATCAATATGATAGTCTTTACGAATATTTGGACCACCAACAATCATTATAATAAATTCTGTATTTTCATAAATCACTTTATTACCAACTGGTGGTTTTAACAGGTGCCTGTTTTTATTAATCCAACCTTGTAAATTTATAGGGAGTAACATATGGTCATCTTATAAGTGCTATACATTTTAACTCAATTGCAATTGGTGTCGGTAATGAATTAATTTCTATAGTAGTTCTGCATGGTTGATTTTCATTAAAATATTCTTCGTAAACTTTATTATAAACTTGAAAGTCATCTTTCATATTAGTTAGATATACAGTTACGTCTACTAAATCATTCCACTTACTTCCCGACTCTTCTAAGATTTGCTTAATATTTTTAAATACTGAATGACACTGTTTTCTGATGTCATATGATAAAATTTCACCATTATGATCTAAAGTCACTCCTGGTATTTCTTTTTTACCACGTTCTCTTGGACCAACCCCAGATAGAAATAAAAGATTTCCCACTTGTCTCGCGTGAGGATAAAAACCAACTGGTTCAGGAGCTTTTAAACTATTTATTTTTTTATTTTTCATAATTTTACACACACATTTTTGGGCTCACTAAAAAATCTTAATGAATTAAATCCTCCTTCTCTTCCAATTCCTGAATCTTTCATTCCACCAAACGGAATACGTAAATCTCTAAGCATCCATGTATTGATCCAAACTATACCAGCATCAATAGCAGCAGCCATTCTATGAGCTTTGGAAATATTAGTAGTAAATATACTAGCAGATAATCCATAGCGATTTGAATTTGCCATTGAAACAACCTCCTCTTCAGATTTAAATGGAATCATTGAAACAACAGGTCCAAATATTTCTTCTTGATTTGTAGTACATGTATTAGAAAGGTTTTCAATTATAGTTGGTTCAATAAAATATCCATTAGTATTATTATCCTTTAGCCTTATACGTTTTCCACCATACAAAATTTTTCCACCTTCTTCTTTAGCTAAATTAATTTTAGATAATACTTTCTCCATATGTTCTTTTGAAACCAATGCACCTAAATCATTCTTTGGGTTGCTTGGATCTCCTATTTTTAATTTTTTAGTTCTATCTAAAAATAGGTTTTTAAACTTCTTATAAATTTTTTTCTCGACAAATAAACGTGAGCCACATAAACATATTTGGCCTTGATTTAAAAAAGATGCTTTTATTGTCATTTCAACTGCTTTATCAAGTTCAGCATCTTCAAAAATAATATTAGGATTTTTTCCACCCATTTCTAAAGAAAGTTTTTTGAAATGTGGCGCAGTTATACTAGCTATTTTTTTACCCGTAATAGTTCCACCTGTAAATGAAATTACTGGGACATCAGGATGATTACACAATGCTTCACCAACTTTGTTTCCATAGCCATGCACAATATTAATGACACCCTTAGGTATTCCAATTTTATCACATATTTTACTAAATAAATATGCTGTCATTGGGGTTATTTCTGATGGTTTAGCTACAACTGTATTACCCATTGCTAATGCGGGTGCAATCTTCCATGTAAGAAGATAAAGAGGGAGATTCCAAGGAGAAATACAACCTACAACTCCAATTGGTTGACGTAATGTATAATTTAGTGCCTCACCATCCATATCATGTATTTGGGAATCAAAATGTAAGATACCTGTTCCAAAAAATTTAAAGTTAGAAATAGCCCTAGGTATATCTCCTTTTTTTGCTAACCACTCAGGTTTACCATTATCAATACTCTCAGCTTTTACTAAATCCTCTGACTGCCTTTCTATTTCATCCGCAATTTGAATAAGTATTTTTGAACGATCTATTGTTGGAACATTCTTCCATATTTTAAATGCATCTCTCGCAGATGAAACAGCATTATTAATATCACTATCATTACTATCAGGAATCATAGAATATTTTTTTCCATTGGAAGGGTTAAAATTATCTAGATATTTACCTGATTGAGGTGCAACGAATTCTCCATTGATATAATTTTTTATTTTTTCCATTATATGGATGTTAATCTACCTCCATCAACTGCTAAACTTACACCATTAATATATCCAGCAGCAGGTGAGGACAAAAATGCTATTGCCATAGCAATTTCTTTAGCTGATCCAAAACGCTGAGCTGGTATTTGGGATCTCATTTGGTTAATTATGGAGTCTTTAGTTTGATTATTAGATTTAGCTTTAAATTCAATTATTGAGTTTAATCTTTCAGTCTCAATATACCCTGGTAAAATATTATTTAGAGTAATACCCATTTCAGCAACTTCAAAGGACATAGTCTTTGCCCATGAAGCAACTGCTCCTCTAATTGTGTTGGAAACTCCTAAACCAGCGATTGGTTGTTTTACTGATGTAGAAATTATATTAATAATTCTACCATAATTATCTTTTTTCATAAATGGTATAAGAGCTTTTGAAATTACATGATTACAAACCAAATGTCTATTAAATGTCTCTAAAAATTCTGAATTAGATGCTTCCAATATTGGACCACCCTTAGGTCCGCCAGAATTATTAATCAAAATATGATATTTATTAAATTTTAAAAGATGTTTATTTAACTCAATCTCTATATTCTTTGGGTCATTAAAATCACCTACAATATAATCGCACTTTTGATTATTTAAATCATTAAATTTATTAATAATTTCTTTAAGTTTATTTTGATTTCTAGCAAACAAGGTTACCTTTGCTCCTCTTTTAACAAACTCATTAGCGGTTGCATAACCTATACCAGAAGTGCTACCACAAATTAGCGCATTTAAACCTTTAATTGATGTCGTTAAATTATTTTTCATGAGTATAATAAAAACCTAATTCTTTTTTTAATTTTTTTGGTAATTTAGGTAAAGATGATCTTGGAATAATATATGTTGATAAATTTGAAATATCTCGAAAAATAGAATGCTTATCTGCAGTTTTCTTTAAATATCCATGCCCCGCTGATCCTCCTGTCCCAATCTTGACACCAATCATACGAAACGCTAAAAGAGCGTGCCTATATCTCCACGATGTTAATAATTGATCAATATCTACTAATTGAGTTAATATTCGATGAGGCATTTGTAATATTGGTTCATCTCTATATAGTTTTATAAATAAAGCTCCAAGGGTAGCCTTTTGTGATAAACGCCTATGCCCTTCCTTTTGCAATCTTATATACTTTTTTTCATCAAACAATGCTTCATATGTTGCTTTTATATTATCATAATTTTTTAAGCTTGCTTTAAGCGCTGACTCATCCAAATCATTCGCTGATTGAATTTGTTTAATATCATCATTAATCATTTTTTCAACTGATAATTTATATAATTCCCAAAAATTAAACTCTTCAAATTGTAAAAATGGAGTTCTTTCTAACCAATCCTCTAATAAAGAAAAGAGAGATGCTTGATTTTCTGTATCTATAATTTTAGTACTATCATTATTATCTAAATATTTATTATAACGTAATTTTCCGAAACGAACTCTATAATTTGGATCCATACCTAACTTATTTTCTATTTCCCTAAATTGTAATGATTGGAATCCTGAAGCTGGATTTAATAAATTTCGAAACTCAAGAAAGTCCATTGGTGTCATAGTTTCAAGTATTCCAACCTGATCAATTAATAATTTTTGTATCTCAATAATTCGATCTAGTCTAGCAACTACCAAACCTGTATTCTCTTCATATACATAATTATCTTTAAACATTGAAATTACAGAGTTTATTTCATGAATAATTTGTTTAAACCAAAGTTCATATATCTGATGAATTGTAATAAAAAGCATTTCATCATGAACTTCTTCACCAGATACTTTGGAAACTAATTCTTGACTATTTAGAATTTTATCTAATTGTAGATAATTTTTATACGATAATTTTTCTGAACTCATATATGATTATAGGTTATATTGTAAAATTTAGGAATGTTAGTAATGATAGAAAAAGTATTATTAAATTATAATATAGATTTAATATTCAATTAGGGGTGCTGATTAAATTATAATCAATGCTGAGAATATACCCTTTAACCTGATCTAGATAATACTAGCGGAGGAAATTATTATGTCTTTAAATAAACTTCTATTTTTATGTATAAGTATTTCATTCCTACTAACTCAAGATTTAAATATTAATGGTAAAGTAGTTAATGAAAGCGGCGTCCCAGTTGCAGGTGTAAATATTTTTTGCGGAGCAATAGGTACTACAAGTGCAAGCGATGGATCATTTTTTATTAAAATTAATACATCATCAATTGTCACTTTTAAACATATCAGCTATATGACTGCTACTTACGCTGCTACGGAAATTCCAAAACTAATTATCCTTAATAAAAATATATTGAAGTCAGATCAAATACTTGTATCTGGGGGAATTCAAAATGTGAAATTAAGTGAGTCACATAATGCTGTTGATATTGTAACATCTAATAAATTTAGATTTAGCATGAAAAATCATTTTGAAGATTTTATTTATCAAATTCCAAATTTAACTTATGCAAGTGGTACATCTAACCCTAGGTATTTTTTAATTAGAGGCATAGGTGAAATTAGTCAATTTGCTACTGAAGGAAATCCTAATTTTTCAGTTGGCTATATTATTGATAATGTTGATCTATCTGGCATAGGATCTATAGGGTCAACTTTTGGGATAGAGCAAATAG
>CAYFHL010000034.1:0-12441 GCA_964342955.1 uncultured bacterium | reverse complement strand
TGATCTAGAAAGATTATAGCCAGAATCTATATCTAAAATAATCTCTTTGGGATGTCCTGTCCAAATTGGCAAACTTGGATCACCTAATATTCCATATACATGATGATAAAATGAAGCAAAAGTCATACCATTGTATGCCTCAAGATCTCCAAATTCTTTAATTAAAGCTTGTTTTCCTGTATGCAGCATAGGAGCTAACTCCGATACTCTTCCCTCTAATAAATTATCCCATACAGCACCACATATAACATTATTAAATCTAGTATCTGTATCTAGATCCGATGGGCCAACTACTGCAACTGCTCCTACGGGATTTTCTCCGCTACCCGATGTTATTAATCTTTCGCCAAAGCATTTTCCATTATCTCCATTACCAAAATCTCCCGTATTACAAACGAAGCTAAAAACAATAGGCTGTTTCCACCCATTATTTAACTCATCATCAATTTGTTGATAATGAAAGTGAGGTCGATGCCATCCATTTGCGTCACCCCATCCACGATAATTTATTAAACCAACACCCTCATTCCACTCATTCCAAATTATAGGATTATGCTCAAGCTCATGACCCATATAAAAAAATGCAGTATCGACCTCATCATATCCAAAATCATATAATTCTTCCTCTAACCATCTTGAAGTCCATACAGGAGTAACCGGCCACATATATGGAGGTATATTTTCTCCTTCATCCGTTCTAAAATTTCCCGCAACGAGCATCGCTTGACTTAAATAAGAATAATCTGATATCGAATCTAACTTAACATGCTGAATACTTCTTGTTTTGATTTTTATCAAATCTTGTGGACTTCTTATTGACCAACGCCCCAAAAAGAATTCTGGATTATAGGCATCCGATTCATCAAAATATGTATACTTATAATCTGTAACATCTAATTCTGCTTCATTATATGATTGAATATAGAGTGACGGAATTTCAAACTGATCGGAAACATCAACATCTCCAATTAATAATACATACTCTAACATAGGATCTATTTCTTCTTTATAGTACTGCAAAAAGGATCTTAAACTTTGCGCAGATCCACCAATACCCTCCATTGTACGTATATCAACATTATATCCTTGAGTTTTTTTAAATAAAATAAAATCTCCCCCAAAATTTTCATTACTTAAAAAAGATTCCAATGATTCATCTGGGAGAATAATCAAAAAAGTCCCTCTATTAATGTCTGTAGCCCAAGGATTCATAAACTTTTGAGATAGAGGTATTGTAGCATACAGCAATTGATTAATCAAAATGATTATAAATATAAAATTTTTCATGTTTTATTCCGTTTATTTAATTAATAGCATTTTTTTTGTTTCTGTCCAATATTCTGTATTTATTTTATAAAAATATATTCCACTACTTAATACCGATGCATCAATACTATAACGATAAGTTCCCGAATTAAATATTTCACCATTAATTAAATCCAAAACATTTTCTCCTCTAATATTATAAATTGATAAGAAAACTTGATTTCTATGTGGAATATTAAATTCAATTTCTGTAACTGGATTAAATGGATTAGGGTAGTTTTGAGAAATATAATAATTTTCTGGAATTAACTGATTTGCCTTATTATGTAATGGACTATGATTATCAATCCATATGGTCAGGTCATCTAATTTTAAGCCTCTAAAATTTACAGTGCTATCTGAAATTATTTCTATGGATAGCTGATTATCACCAATATACATCGGAAACTGATAATATTCTTCATGCAAATCCCAATTTTGAGAACTCCAATAATTAATTAGATGTTTATTATTATTATTTGTTAATTGATACTTTATTGTATCAAAATCCCATTCAACTTCATAGCCTACATTTAATTTTAAAATAGCATTTCTAGGCAAACTATCTCCAAAATAAAAATCCTTAGTAATTTTTATATGCTCATTACTATCATAGTTCAAGCCAGCTTGAGAAACTAGTTTTTCATTTTGAATTTGCCATGCTCCAGATTGAATAGTCCATCCATCTAATGAGCTAAAATCTTCATATAAAAACAATTCTGTAGTATTTAGTGTGAACTCAATAGTTGTATCATTATCAAAAAACAGTGAAGACTTAATTGGAAAAAACATTCCCTCCTCTTGAGGTAATATAGTTAGTTGATATTCACCAGGATAAAATTGAAGAATATTGATTCCTTCATTTAATGTATAATTATATTCTCCGAACATATCAGTTAAACTCAAATTTACAAAGTCGGCATCTGATTCATCAATGATGTCTATAGTTAGATTATATTGATCCAAGGGTATTAATTCAACATCATGATTTAAAACAACAGAACCACTTGGAATAAAAAAATAATAATATTTTTGATATCCATAAGCTGCAACCTCTAAATTATAAGTTGCTTGCTTTAATAATCTGTGGTAACGCCCAAATTCATTAGTCTTTCTATCCTTTAACATTTTTCCATTTAACTCAACTATATTTACAATTGCATCTTGTACAATTTGACCGGAAACGGCATCCTTTACGATCCCTGTTATCTGAAATTTCTGAGGTGTTTGATTATCATAATATGTTCCTGCTGCTCTATGTAATAAGTATTCTAAGCCTTCCATATTTCTATCAATAGTATCTTCAATAATTAGGGTATCATTAGATTGCATATTATCAGTACCTACTTCTATTAAATATTGAATACAACCTGTTTCAGTGTAAAACCAATCATGAGCATTTCCCCTAGGTCTACTACTAGGTGCAACATGGTAAGCTAGAGCTTCATTCTCTTTCGGAATTAGGCTAGCAATCTCCTCGCCTAAATTTTTGATAACTTCATAATCTGGAGATTTTTTAGTTTCCTCCCAAAGCCATGGATAGATTACTCTTTCAGAAACACACCCAGATCGTGAACTATGGTATGCTATAGATAATAAAAATGACTTTTCAATAGCAAAATCTCTAATAGCTTGTGTTTCAGATTCAGAAAATGGTGCTGCGCCTTTATAATAATCATAATGCGAAACATAATCTCCACATCCACCATCTAGAGCATATGCCGTATCTCCAAAAACCCAATTAAATCCAAAGTTTCTATTTAAATCAACACCATCTGAATCACTCCCTGCTTCAACTAAGCTATTAAAATCAAACTCTTGGTTTTGATTTACATCTCTTTTATTCTTACGAAAACTTACATCTTGTATAGTATCTACTTCATTCTCTATATATCCATGAACCACTCTTAAACCCTCTGGATTATATGTAGGTATAACCCAAATTTCCAAATCTTCCAAAAAACTTTGGTCATTTAATAATTGCTCAATTAAACTCATTGCAATTTCAATGCCATATATCTCCTCTGCATGACACATTCCTAAAATAAGTACTCGAGGTTCATCTTCATTCAAATCTGCATTATCTGAAATTTTAATAGCCCAAATTGGTAAGTTATCATTGGTACTATAACCAATGATTTCTTGATGATAAATTGGATTTTGAATTTCTCCATATTCAGAATTCCAATAATCTAATTTTTCAACTATCTCATCAAACGTATGGTATCTTGATGATAAATTAAATTGTCCTAATAAAGTAGATAGGGAACAAATCAAAAATATTATTTTATTTTTCAACATAATTTTATTTTAATACTATTATCTTTTTTACATCTTGAACATCATTAGACTTTAAGGCTAAAAAGTAAATGCCTGATTCCAGATGATTTCCACTAAATTTAGCAGAATGTTTACCCGAAAATTTATATCCTTTATTAATCTCACTAATTAATTGACCTTTAACATTATACAAGTTTAATTCAATCTGTGTAGCCTCAGATAAATAATAACTTATTGTTGCACTCGGATTAAGAGGATTTGGATAAATTTTACTTATTGATAATTTTGATGGAATCAACTTAGATATAGACTTACTTAACTCACCTCTTGTATATGATTGACCATAGATATTCCATAAATCTTGCTTTCCTGTACTTCTCGCATCTTCCCAATAAATAATATATGATTCAGAATTTTCATTATACAGACTAATTTTAGGAGAGACTTGATTAAATTCAAATTCACAAACTGGAATTCCATTTTCCTGAAAGAGATAATCATCTGCTGTGATCTCATCATCTAAATTAATAATTTCTTGAAAATAAATATCATAATCTCCAAATTGAGGATCTTGTTTATTTTGCCAAGTTATCATATATGAATTATCAAAACTAGTTAGTGCATAAGGTTTCTGTTGTTCTCCACTTCCACCGGCCAAAACAAATTCAGATCCTAAACTTAATTGAGATGATTGCTCTCCATAAAGGTTTAATGTATTGCAATGTATATCGTTATCAAAACCATTTTGGAAATCTTCCCAGCAAATAAATACTTCATCTTTTTGCGCTGATTCATCTAAATTGTAAGTCATTGTTACTTCTTGCTGATCAGCTATAGCATCTGTAATTAGAATACCACTTGGTGGACCTAAAATATCACCTTCATAAGATAATAATTGACCATATAAGTCTGCAGAGCCATTTCGAGTATCTTTCCATACAGTAAACAATCCATGAATAGTTGCTATGCTTGACTCTACATATTGCTCAACATTGTCTCCCATCACATCACCTAAAATTATAGGATCATCTGGCCACCCTTCTGCCCGAACTCCTTGAGAATTAATCGCATAAGCCAATACTCTATTTAAACCTAATGATTCAAAAGTAAAAATTACTCCACCTCCTAGTAATGGTACCGCACTTCGGACAATTTCAGCATTTTCCATTTCAACAGCTAAAACAGGATTTTGCCACTGAGGAGTACCTTCAAAATCTAGTTTTTGAACATATATATTATAACTGCCACCAAAGTCTGAATCTTCAGAAAAAACAAAATAAGCGAAATCATCTTCATCTACGATGAGTTGAAATGGTGATTGAGGAATCATCGGAATACCAATGTTTTGTTCATTTTCATTATTAAAAAAATCTAAATCATAATCTAAAACTTGATAATAAACATCTTCTATATCAACTCTATTAAAACCTAAAACAATGTTATCTCCAATGACTTTAGCATTTGGCTTTTCTTGTGATGTAAAATCACATAATAAACTTTCTGCTCCGCTTAAATCCCATGAAAGTTTCGATCCATAAGTAAGCGATGTTTGAGTCCCACCTCTATGATCCTCCCAATAGAATAATCCTTTACCATTATACAATGGAATGGCTCCTGGATTAAGCGCATCACCTTCAATACTATAAAAATATTCTTTACCATTATCTTCATAACTCAAGTTACCATTAATAGTTAAATGCTGAGCTCTCATAGAAATATTTCCTGTTCGTTCATCTCCCCATATAATAAAGGCTCCACCTAGGCCATCATCTCTAACCAATGCAGAAAACTGCATGCCTTCAGATGAGCATATATTCATCCCATTTGTTTCAAAAGTTATCTGTCCATCATTTCCAAGATGTTGAATAAAAATATCTATTTCTTCAGCCTCACCAGGACCTGTTCTATCATCCATCCAAACACAATATGCACCACCATTCTTATCAGTTGACAAACGAATCCCATTTTGCGTCCCATCAGCTGTAGAAATTGGTATACCATTAGCTTCCCAAATTATACTGCCTTCTAAGTCTACTTTTTGAGCATAAAAATCAACCTGAGGTCCAAAAGATCCAGGTGTTCTTAAATCCTCCCAAACAATAAAGGCACCATATTCATCAGCTTTTACTCTTGGACTTTGTTGTGTTTCATTTGCTGAACAAACAGCTACTCCACCACTATCTAAATAAGGAAATGAACCCTCACTATCAATTATTTGCATATAAATATCTCCATTCTCTGGTTCATTACGCGAATCCATCCAAACAGCAATAGATAAACCTTCAGACATATATGTTACTTTAGCACTAGTTTGAGCTCCAACAGCTTCAGAAATAACAATTCCACCTTCTTGAGGAGAACTCCATAGAGTTGAAATATCATTACCAGATACTCCAATTCTTTGTCCATAGATATCTTCTTCTCCAATTGCTCCTTGATACCAAACTAAAACTGCTTCACCCTCACCACCAACTTCTAAACTTATTCCATTATGACTGACTTCATTAGTTATAATTGGCACCCCCGTTCCTTCTTGAGTAATACCTCCAAAGCTTAAATGACTAGCATAAACATGACCATGATTACTTTCTGACTTATCTTTCCATATTGCATATGCTCCACCTTGCCCATCTATGCATAAATTGGGCGAGTCTTGTTTTCCAGCTTTATTTGATAAAGGCAATCCTCTTTCATCCCACGCCTTTGATCCATCTGACAATATATGTTGTGCATATATATCTCCATCTTCAGATTCAAATTGATAATCAACCCACAAAATAAATGCACCTCCTGAATTATCAGAAACGAGTATAGGATCTTCTTGTCTACCAGGAGCTGATATAACAATAGTTCCATTCTCCCCCCACATAGCTTCTCCATTAACATTGATCTTTTGAATAAAAATATCTCTTATTCCATTTCTAGTATCTGACCATGCAAAAATCATCTCACCATCTTCACCTATATCGCCAGTTCTATACCATTCAATATGATCACCTTGCCTCATCTCAACACCACCATCATTCCAATCAAATGTAGATTGAGCATAACTAAATATGCAAAATAATATAATAATAAATAGATTGTTTAATTTCATTTACTCACCTTTCAATTTGAATTATTTCTAAACCATTTTCTGTAGCTATGAATATCGTGTTATTATCTACTTTAACTTTATTTGTATAATCAGTTGAATATTTGCCAATAAATTCAACTTTAGTATTATTATTCCATTCAAATAAGAGCACTCCATCATTACCTGCTGCAAGCGCAATAAGATCTTTATCGTGATCTATTCCATTGATTGAATAGCCTTCTGCAAATTGGAATGGTCCATTAACTATATTACCTTCTGAGTCTAATATAGAAAAATAAATACCATTACTAGCTGATAAAGCAGCAAATACCGTATTTTCAGCAATATATACATCATTAACTGATCCTGGGGTATCAAATTTATCTATCCACTGAGGACTTACTCCTCCTTTATTTACGAACTTTCCTCCTAGCCCAATTCCAAAATCATCAATATATAATTGAGAGCAATCTCCATTTTCTAGTAACCAATCTGATGGGCATTCTAATTTTTCACAACATTCTTGAAAATTAATTTCAGAAGTTTCTATATCAACATTGTAATTAGAACATATACTATTATTACTAATATCAGTTTCGATATAATTTTCTGAATCTCCTAAATAGCATAAATCCTGTTGAATTTGTTTATAAATCAACACTCCCAATTCACCATAAGCGACAGCTAGAATATCTTTATCAAAATATATTGAACTCGCCCTTACATTTAAATTGGTTGAGTATTCACATGAGGGGCTACCTGAATCAGTATACTGATCTTCTAAATCTATATCAGTAAAATTTTTCCAAACGATAGAAGTTGAATTTTCTCCGTATATTATTGGAATAATTGATTCTTCTAACCAAGTAAATCCAAAATAAATACAATCAGACTGATCAAAATCTATAGTTATGCCGTCTTGATCTTCACAATGAGCTGGGACTAATTCTTCTTCAGCAGAATAATGCCTCATTAAAAAGTACATATAAATATTTTCCTCATTTTCATCCATAGCAATTGATAACCAATTATCTCCATAGCAATCATCTAGCCAATTTTGCAAATAAGGGATCCCTTCAATTTTATGCAAATAAATTTTATCTAATTTATCCATAGAAAATACAATATTATGATTTTTTGATATAGCTATATCATCAATTCTATTATCACCAACATTTGCCTGCATTTCAGTTTCATGATGCCTAATTGATAAAGAGTCTATTATATTATCATTTCTATGAATATCATAAATAAAATACCCATTATAGTTCGCAGCAACTGAAACAATATCATTATTAATATCTACATCTAAACAATCACCTCCAGTATTAATTGGACCAATTTGATTAATCAAAATTAATTCGCCATTAGGGTTTATTGGAGTTCTACAACCAATCAGTAACAAAACTTTTATTAAAATTAATATTTTTCTTCGCATATACATCCTTAGTATAAAATATCGCTTACCCAATTAAATGAAAATTCTATCCAAACTTCATGTTTATAATAACTCTTCACGTCTTCTATCCATTCAAAATCACCATATAATTGAGATTTAGCATCTCTCCATCTATATTGATGTGAAATTTTAATATCAACATTATCATATAAGTCTAAATCAAACCAATACTTTAGTAAGCCGTCATTATAAATTTTCCAATTATCTATAGAATATCTGATTGATTTTAAATCATAAAACCTGTTTTCTATATAAGCCTGGATCCCAAATTTAGTAATTTTGTATATTTTTTTGTTAAAAGTTATTTTTACTTGTACTTTATCAAAATTATATGATCTATCAAAATATGTAGATGAAAGCTGGGAATTAAAATTAGTATTTATCGCATTACCATAAATATAGGCAAATCTAATAACACTTTTATTTTTACTTTGATAGTTTAATTCAAATTGACGAGATAATTTATTTAAATTAAATTCAGTAAAATTCTGATTATAATCTTCATATGAATTTTCTATATATAATTTTGTCCATGTCCTAGGAATCCAGTATATGGGAAATGAATACATCATATAATATTTATAGCTAGCAAAAGTACATTCTAATCTATCTCTTATAACTGAATCCCTATCATAATAATTCTGAAGGTAGTACTTTGGAATAAATCTATAGCCTATCTTTATTGAAGAGTATGGAATTAGTTTTATTGATGTTGATAAATTATTTATATAGTATGATTTATTTTTTTGGTTAACAAAATAATTATAACTTAAGCTAGTGAAAAAAGAAAATGACTTTTTTTTAAATAAAATGGGCTTATATACTAATTTTGCAGTTGATTTTAAAATGGGACTATCAATATATGAATTTGCTCCTAAAACATAAATATCACTCTCGCTGATTTGCTTGTTTGAGAAACGCAATACATTGCTATCGTATCCAATCCCAATTGATGTTTTAAATTCAATTGGAACACGAAAGCGATTAATAATATTATTAGCATTTAATAGTGATAATGCTAATATAATAAAGATTATTATTCTTCGTTCCATTCTTTTAATCTAATAAAAACTGTTTTAGATTTTTGACTATCTATATTTGACAATGAGATATTATAATAGTGCTTACCATTAGGCACATTTAACCAAAAGCTTCTCCATTTGCCAACAGAAATATTTTTTTCAGATTCTACCGATTCATTAGATATTTCAGTATTGAAATAATATGTTCCTAAATCAATACCATTTTCCCGAACAAATAAGTAATAATCACCGCTTGAATCAATATTTTCAAAACTCAAACGAGAAAAAACACGTATTTTTTTAGGACCTATAATCTCAAACTGTTGAACATTACTATTATCCAATGTATACCATTGAGTTGGTTTACTTTTACTAAAGGTTAATATATTTGCACGTTTTTGCCTGTTAACTGTATTCAATATTTTACCAAATCCACCTTTTTTTTCAATAATTTTACTAATCAGTCTAATATAAACTACTGAATTTCCTTTTAGTGGTTTAATATGAATTTTATTGTTCAATTGTTTTAATGGAATATAAAAATGCCATATGCCAGACTTAGTATAATTCCATCCAGGTCTATCTGGACTAGTAACCTTACTTCCTTCTTTTTTATATTTAATTTCTATTGGATCATTATTATTTAGCTGCACCGTAAAACCATAATTTCTATTTTTCTTTCCAGTTGGTGCTTTAATAGTTCTCGAATAAATTGCAATTTGGATTGAATCTCCTAGGTTAAATCCTTTACCAATATTATCATATCTAAGCCCATCTTTATCAATTTCATAATATGTTCTAATATTATTTTTTATATCTAATTTTATTCTTTGTTCATTATCTGTTGGTTTATGAACTAATGCAAATACACTATTTAATAAAACTAAAATAAAAAATAATTTATATAATTGAATCTGGTTCAATTGACTGCATCCTTTCTTTAATTTGCTTATGACTAATAAATCCTACTAATAATAAAGAGCTTAGTGATATTAAAAACGCTATTATTATTATTAAAGGATTATATTGCTTAGTTGAAAAAAATAAACTTCCTAAGCCATATTGATTTTTTGAACTAGGAGGATATGGCAATTCATACCAATTTGCTAAAAGACTAATTTGATTAATATTAATTACTGGAATGTTGTTCTGAGAAAATTTTTCTAGCAACGAACTATTCCTTGATTTAGAAATATCTCCAGGATAAATTATTCCAGGTAAGATGCTCTGTCTATTTATGCTATCACCTATAGAAAATATACCACCTCCAACATTTATAAATAGTGATAGTTCATTATTTTTAAGTTCTTCAATAAAATAGCTATATCTACCATTAACATTATTTTGAAAAGTTTTGCTTAACAAAACAATATCATTATTAGACATAGATTGCTCACAAGCCTGCAAACCCTCTATATCTAATTGTGATCCAATATCTAAACCACCACCAATACTACCATATTTAGTTTTGTTTTTTAAAATATTATTATTATATAAGACTGCCTCTATATCAAACCACGTCATAGAGGGGTTTGTCGCGCCATATTCAGAAGAACCACAACTCGAAACAACAGTTGCTTGCACATCAAGTGCTTCTAATGCTGACAAAACTGCTATATTTGCACCAGGATATGAACCAGTCATAGATACTGCGACATTGCTTGTTGAATCAATTTCTAACTCCATCAACATCTCTGTTACCATCGCAGCAAAATCAGGATTTAATGTAGATTTTTTTGATATTAAAGAACCTCTTGTAGTTTGAATAATACTTCTTTTAGGCCCAATTAAAAAATCACCAAATAAATCAATATCTTCTGAATTTAAACTTTTATTTGAGAATTCAGAACGTAATTTATTAATAGAATCAACCATAATCTCTGTTGCATTTATTTTTACATCAAATCCAAAAGTTTGAAATCGTTCAAATGAAGTTAGAGCCCAATATACCATAACTATATTGATAAAAGATAGCATTACTAAAACATTAGTTTTTTGAATTTGTGGGCGAAACATAATAATTGAAATTAAAAAATACTTAAAGTCATTATAAATAATTTTGTTACACTAGCCGTTATAAGAATAGTACTTACTGTTCTAACTATACCTTGCCTATCCATCCAGTTTGCTATTAGCCCCGGTATAATATTACCAATAACAATTAAATTTGTATCAAAATAATTGGTTAAAATATTTTGATCTGACCTGACAAAATAACCAAAAATAAAGCCTAATAATAAAGATAATACAAGCCTTCTTTTTCCATACACTAAAATAAAGCTACTCAGAAATTTTACTATAAAATAAACTAATATACTAATTAAGAAAGTAATAACTATACGATATGGATTATCTAAATTAATTGCAATATAGCCTGGGACTATAATTCCTCCAGCTGTTACTCCTAAGGTTTCTGTTAAGAATAAACTTAGGATCATCCCTACTCCAATAAAAATACCTGGATCATCTATCATGTTCGATATTGCTTTAAATATTTAATAAATTTTTCTCCCCATCCAACTATATTACCCATACCAACGATATAATATTCATCTAACATTGAAAATTCTTTTACGACTTGCTTAAAAGTTGCTTCGTATCCAATTTCAACAACTTTTATACTTGAAAATTTAGCTTTATAAGCTTTAAATGTTTTAGGAAAATAATCGCCTCTTATAATCAATCTGTGTGGTTTAATTTTTTGAAATATTAAATCTAATAATTGATGAGTCCTATATCTTCTATCTGCTCTAGTATTAAAAAATATACAAATTTTAGCATTATCAAATCTTTTTAATATAGTTTGATAAATTTTATAAGTAGACGATGGATCATTAGCAGCTAATAAATTAATAAAGTAGTTACTAAATCCTATATAATTTAGTCGCCAAATTACTGTCGCACCAGGATCTGGCTTAGCTTGAATCATTCCTTTAATGGCTTCTTCTTTTTTAATCCCAAATACATCACATACTTTTAAAGCAATATTTACATTATCCTCATGTTCTAAATATTTAAATTGTCCCATTATATCTTTTAGTTCATCATTTTGATTTAAAGAATATAATTTTGTATTTCTTTTTTTTGCAATAACTTCAAAAATTTTATTTATTTCATCATTCTCCTTTAATGTAATCAAATTACCATTAAAGGGAATTGTATTAGCTAGACTATTTGCATTTTCTTTTAATGTAAGTCCCATTTCATCTAAATGATCAGGCCTTACGTTTGTAATAACACTCATCGTTGACTTAATCATTTTATGTTCAGAAACCCATTGATATTGAGGATTAACTGCC
>CAYFHL010000033.1:0-12729 GCA_964342955.1 uncultured bacterium | reverse complement strand
AATTTTTCATTATTTTTTTTTGTTCAATAATTGAACATATCTTATATTGCAATAAATTCAATTTTAAAGTAAAATCATTAAATTAATGAGTAAAATAAAAGCAAAACTTGAAGGCTCTCTAAGCACTACAGACTTGAACAAATCTTCTTATTGGCAACATCACTCAAAAGATCTTAATCAATATTCGTTTAAAACCTTTAAATTATTAAAAAAAAACTTTTTCAGATCAATTTTACATAATTTTTTTTCAAAATTGGTTTATGGCACAGAAATTTTTAAAACAGATGAGTTTAAAGAATATAAAAAACAATTTGATAGAATGGATAGAATAATTGATAACGATACGATAAGGCATGTATTTACCTTAAATTTACTTAAAAAGTACGCAAATCCAAAAAAAATTTGTGTGATTGGCGATGGGAGAGCATGTTTTGTTTTAGGTGCACTTAATATTTTTAAAGATTCACAAATTATTCATGTCAACCTCAATGAAATGTTATTAAATGATTATACGATAATTACTGATCTAAAGGTTCTAGATGATGAAAAAATTCAACTAATAAATAATGAAAATGAAACTTTTGGGAAAGAGAAAAAATTAATTTTAGTACCAGCTTCTTTGAAAAAAGTTTTGCTGAACCAAAATATCGATTTATTTGTGAATATTGCTTCAATGGAGGAAATGACAAATAATGAAATTAATGAATACTTCGACATAATAAAAAATAATAATTCATTATTTTATTGTTGTAATAGAGAATATAAAAGACTTTATGATGGTGAAGAAGCTATTTTTTCTAGATACCCATGGGGAGAAGGAAATAAATTATTTTTTGAAAATTGTGAGTGGCATCAAAAATTCTACATATTCAGATTTCCATTTATAATTAAATATAATGGCACGCATAAACATTGTTTAATAGATTATTCAGGTAGTTTCGATAGAAAAAAAATTATTCCTGGATCAGATGTTGAAATAGAAAAATAAAATTACCACAAAGGATAAATATCTTTATTAGATTTTTTTTTCTTTTTATTTTTTTTATAAAAAATAAAAATAATTACAATAAAAACAACTAATATATAAATTATTTTCTCCATTATATTTTTTTACACAAAAATTCTGAAATAAGTTTGTACCCTAAATCTGTTAAATGAATTCTATCAACAAATAACCATTCTTTATCAAGTTTATTTTTTTTAATTAATTCATTGCTATCAATAAATTTTATATTAAACTTATTGCAAATATTTTTCAAATTACTAGAGTAATTTTTATAATTTTTTTTCTTATCCAATTGTTTAAGAACACTGAATGTTTTAACTGATGCATTGTCTAGTTCATTAAAAATTATTTTCTCTTCTCCGGAAAATTCTTTTTCACACCAGCTAAACAATGGTTGTAAAACAAAAGTTATTTTTATTTTCATTGATTTTTGAATCAAAGACCAAAACTTTAAATTTCTTTGATTTAAACTATTAATGTTACTGATTTTTTTGGAAATATTTTGATTTTTACTTGCAAAAATTAGTTTTTTTAATTCTCCTTTTGATATATTGGACCAATTAATTTTTTTTGGTAAAAAGGGAGATAAAAGTATCCTTAAACTCTCTCTTTTCCAATCCAAGGCATAAGAGTTCATGGCCTCATCGTAAGAATCATTGAAGAAAAAAGGACCTAAAATTTCATCGAAACCTTTAATATAATTTTGCATAAAAATATCATTTATCCCTGAGAAAATTACTATTTTTTCAATTTTTCCAATTTTTTCCATAAGAGATTGAAATAATATTGTTTCTTGAAAACCAGAAAATGCTTTCCCGCTTATATTAAAAAAATGATAATCTGTTTTTTTTGACAATTGTGCTGAGATGGAGTTTTCATCTTTAGATGCACCTACACCAAATGCTGTTGATGAACCAATTATTGCTGCTTTTCTTTTTTTTGGAAATATTTTTTCTTCAAAAATAAATTTTTTTTTTTTATTAGAAGAATTATTAAATCTTAAACCAAAATTATCAGTATTTAAAACTTTTGATTTAAAATTTGCCTGGTTAAAGTGCATTATATACGGCTTCCAATCTATTTTCATTTTGTCATATACTTCCATTTGAGGAGCAAATTTATATCTAAAAGACATTTATCTTAGTTTTCTATTGATAGCTTTCGCTACTTTTTTTGATTTAGTGATTAATTGATTGAATTGTTTAAAATCTAAAGGTTGAAGTGGATCAACCGCAGACTTGGCAGGGTGAGGGTGCATTTCAATTATTAACCCATCACAACCCGCAGCTATTGAAGCCATTGTTAAACTTGGAACCCACGGAGCCCAAAAGGATGCATGACTAGGATCAGATATGATTGGATAATTACAAATTTCTTTTAATGCAGGAATTGCTTGAATGTCTAGTGCAAATCTTGAAGTTTCTCTGTGAGTATGCGGGATTGAAACACCTCTCTCACATAAAATTAGTTTTTTATTACCCTCTACCAGAATATGCTCTGCTGCACCAAGTAGGTCTCTTAGACTAGCCCCGAAATGTCTTTTAAGTATAATTGGATAATTAGTTTGTGCTGCCTCTTTTAGAAGCTCTAGATTTTGCATATTTCTTGAGCCTATCTGCAAAATATCTGCAGTTTGACAGACTCTGTCTAAAAATTTTATTTCCGTTAATTCAGTTACAACTTTAAGTTTATATTGTTTTTTTATTTCATCCATCCAATTCATTCCAAGATCTTGGGTTTCATTATATTTTTTTGATCTGTAAGGAAAGGTCAGTGGTTTATATGCATGTCCCCTAATAATTTTAATATCATTTTTTTTTAAAATTTTTGCAACTTTGTGCATTAAATTTTTACTTTCAACTCCGTTGGGTCCTGCAATGACAGGTATATTTTTTTTTCCAAATACAACTCCATCTCCAATATCAACAACGATTTTTTTATTTGATGTAGATAATTTAAGTTTATTTTTTCTATCATCTAAAGTGATATCTTTAGTTGGATATTTATTAGATAATGACTTTACAAATATTTTCTTCATTATTTTATTTTTTATATTTGAACTCTTTGTCTTTAATCAAGCTATATTTTTTTTCCTTGAAAATTGAATTGTATACTGAGTGAATAATTTTTAAAACATAAATATTTTTTTCTATATCTAAATTTTTCGAAGATTTTCTTATTTTTCTATTTAAAAACTCTTTTAATATTTTCATATGGCCATTGCCCATACCAGACTTTGGTCCAAGACCTTTTACAAAATATTCAGAGTATTTTTTATCAATCTTCAGATGGTTTTTGGTAAAATAAAATATTTTATTCATGCTAATATCTTTAATTAAAAATCTGCCTTTTTCACATAATATATCCATTGACATCCTATAGTCTCTATTTGCCCTAGTTGTTGCTTTCAAATTTGAAATTACGTTATTTTTATGTACGAAATTTAAGGTTATTAAATCCTCAGCTTGAAGTTTTTTTTTATTAAATGCTGCAACTACATTAAATTTTTTAATTGGTCCAAAAAAATATATCAACATGTCTAATAAATGTATTGATTGATTAAACAATACACCTCCATCTAGAGAATATTTGCCTCTCCAGCTATTTGAATAATACTTTTTACTTCTATGCCAATAAAGAGCTGCATCAACAAAAAATGCCCTACCAAATTTTTTTTCTTGAACTACTCTTAAACCTTGACCAACTGCAGAATTATATCTGTTTTGAAAAGCTACCCAGCATTTTGTATTGTATTTTTTTTTTAATTTTATTAGCTCTTTTGCATGACTTAAGGATAGAACAAAAGGTTTTTCAATTAATGTATCTATTTTTCTTTTAATAAAAATTTTAGCAAATTTATAATGTAAACCTGATGGTGTACAAATTATTGCAAAATCAATTTTGACTTTTTTTTGAATTATTGATTTTAGTGTAATTTGTTTTATAGATTTATTTGGAAATTTGACTATATCAATTGTATATATATTGTTTATATCTTTAAATTTTCTTAACAACTCAAGATAGTGTAATCCCACCCCTCCCATACCTACTATTAATATGTTCATTTAGTGGTCCGCCTGATTTGTGTTTTTTAAAAATTTCATTGCTGCCTCTGTCAAAACTAAATCTTTTTTTGAATGGATGTCAATTCCTGTAAATGAGTCTTGGTTTATTATGAGTTTTACTTTTTTTCCAATCCTCTTACCTTTTCTCCAAAACTTTGAGCGTGTAGCTGAAGCAATGCCAGTGTCTTCTCTAAATAGTTTTGGTGCAACCTGTCTTGAAGTGTAAGAATTCATCCACGGTAAAATTTTTTTTAATTTTTTATTTTTAAAGTGCCAGATATGTTTATAAAATTGGTGAACTGAGAACGCACTATCTATTTTATTGTTTGTTTTAAGAGTACTAACTGCTTCTCGTATCCAACTCACTTTCCTAAATATATTAGTGCATGTTAAAAAAACACATATATCGAATTTAGTTTGATAAAACTTTTCATAACTTAAAAGAGCATTTTTTAATGTTTCTTCCGTTGTTACAAAATCACCTGAATATTTTTTTGCTCTTAAAAAAGGAACATCAGCCCCAAGTTTTTTTGCAACATTTGCTATTTTAATTGAGTCAGTTGATACAAAAACTTTATCGCAAACCCCGCTTTTTAATGCAGCAGTAATAGGATAATATATTAACGGTTTTCCACATATTTTTTTTAAATTTTTTAATTTTATCCCTTTCGAGCCTCCTCTTGCTGGAATAATACAAATAACTTTTTTTTGAATTTTATTTTTTTTCATTAAATTTTAACCTATTTATAGAAAAGGATTTTAGATCACTAAATCCTCCATTAGCCATAACTGTATAAATTTCTTCATTTAAAATCTCAAATATCTTTTTAACTCCTAGTGATCCTTGACAGATCAATCCATAAATAGCAGGCCTTCCTATTCCAACAAAATCTGCACCTAAACAGAGATATTTTATTATGTCGCTACCTCTTCTAACACCTCCATCTACTATTACTTTTATTTTTTTTGATTTTATTTTTTTTTTATAGTTAATAATGGATTGAACTCCGCTAATCCCCGAATTCAACATTCTTCCACCATGGTTTGAAAGCCAAATTACATCTGCACCATTTTTTATTGACTTTTTCGCATCCTCAACAGTTAAAACTCCTTTCACAATGACTGGTAATTTAGTATTTCTTTTTATAAATTTAACCAAACTCCAATCATAATTGAGTGCTAATTTTGGATTTGGCGAAATTTTATTGGTTCTTTTTCCATATTTTCTTGCATCATAATTTATTAATTCTCTATCTAAATATCTATAAGATCTAACATTGGCATCTACACAAATAGCAATAGCAATACATTTATTTTTTTCAGCAGAAATAATCTGATCTAAAATCCAATTTTTATTTCCAAAGGGAAAGATGGTCCAGGCCAATTTAGCTTCTTTATTGCTTTTTCTAATATCTTTTAGGCTCATTCTTCCCTGAGTTCCAAAAAAAGCTATTGATTTGGCCAATGCAACTCCTTTAGCCATTTCTATTTCTCCAGTTTTATTAAATTGTGTTTGATGTCCCATTGGTGAGAGAATTAGAGGTGAAAAAATCTTTGTCCCTAAAAAATTGGAATATAAATTAGGTTTTTTTATTTTTGCTAAGTGTTTTGGTAAAATCTGAATTGAGTTAAGGTCATCAATATTCTTATGATGAGTAGACCCATCTTCGGCTGCTGCCTGTAACCATTGAAAAGTACCTTTGCGAATAATTTTTTTTGCCAAAGCTTCGGCTTGACGAACAGTTGCAAAATTCTTTTTCACTACCTGCCTCCCCTTAACACATTTTTTTGCCACAACAAAGTATTCACAATCTGAAATAAGAAAAAAGAATTAACATGCTTATTTGACTTTAAAAAGTAATCGTAGAATTTTAGTATTTCTTTCTGGTTAAAAATTTCGCTATCCCTAACATCTTTTGAATTTAATAAGTCTAATACCATGTTTTTTAAAGCATTTCTCAACCAGAAGGTTTGGGGATCGGCAATTGTTCTCTTGTTCTGAAAAATCAGATTTCTATCAAGTTTATTCCTAATTATATATTTCATCATTAGCCTTTGTTGTCCATATCCCATTTTAAATTTATTTGGCAAGTTAAAACAAAGCTCTACAAACTCATGGTCTAAGAACGGAACTCTCGCTTCAACACCAAATCTCATAGATGCTCTATCTATATATCTCAAACACCTTGGTAACTTGTAATAAAAAAAATCTGTATATTGTGCATTCGAAAGGTGGCTTTTAAATGGTCTTTTAATATGAGTTTTACAAAAATTATTTTTAACAAAATCTTTATCTAAAAAGCTTTTATTAAAATATTCCGAACCGTCTTCGGTTGCTACTCCCGAGTTTTTCAATCTTTTCAAAGCTCCATCTCTAAATTTTTCTTCGTCCAAAGTTTCGTGGTTTTTTGTAATTTTAGAGTATCTTCTGTCTATTCTGTTAATCTTCTGTTCTTCAAGCATATCTAAATGCCAAGCTACTGTATGGTAATGGTATCCACCGAATATCTCATCCCCTCCACTTCCATCTAGTATGACTTTTGATTTGTTGCTAAATTTCTCAAAAAGATGGTGTTGAGAAACAACTCTAAGTGATGAGAAAGGTTCGTATTGTATCTCAATAACCTTGTGTAAGTACTCTTGTAAATCCTTATCTTTTATCAATGAAGTAAAATTTTTCAATCCAGCAGATTTTGATAATTTTTTCGCATTTTCTACTTCACTAAAATCTTTGTTTTCATAATCAAATGTATATGTATCAAATTTTTTATTTAAAACTTTAGTCATTGCAACTAAGGCTGTTGAATCAAGACCTCCTGATTGATGTATGCCTGCAGGAACATCAAAGACTGTATGATGAACAAAAGACTCGTTTAGTTTATCAAAAAAATCTTCCTTATAAGAAAAGAATGATTTTTCCTTTTCTTCTTCATTTATATTTTCTTCAAGTTTATAATATTCAATTTGTTTAAAACCGCTGTTGTCAAACTTAATATAACTTGATGGTTTCACCTGAAATATATTTTTAAACCAAGTTTCATCTGTTGAAGACACAAGACCTTGATTTAAATATCTATAAGTCTCATAATAATTTTGTTCTTTGACAATTTTTGTATTTTCAAAAATACCCGGTATTTCAGAACAAAATGTGAGCTCTTTATTTTTCTTATCATAATGATAATAAAGCGGCTTGATTCCAAATCTATCTCTTATCAAAAAAATACACTTATTTTTCTCATCGGATATGAATATTGAAAACATTCCCTTGATTTTTTTTATAAAATCGACACCAAACTTTTGATAAAGATAAACCAAAACTTCTCCGTCCCCTGTGCTCTTAAACATCTTCTTTGGAAAATACTTTTTTTTCAATTCTTTAAAATTATATATTTCGCCATTATAAACTAAGCTTATTTTTTGATCATCACTTAAGAATGGCTGGTTTGAGTTACTTGTTAAATCGATAATGGATAGTCTAACAAAACCTATAGAAGAAAAAGAATTAGACCATATTGATTTAAAATCAGGTCCACGATAAGAAATTTTCTGATTCATTCCTTCTACTATTGATGGGTTTGGTTTAACATTAAAATTAATTATTCCTGATATTCCACACATATCTACTTGCTGAATACAATATCCAGAGCTCTTTCTGCCTGCAGAGTATTCATCTTTATTCCATTTTTATATTTTAATTTAAATTTTCTAGATAACTTAGATAACAGAGTATTTTTAGGACTATATATAATATCAAAAATAGAGGAGCCCCTTTTGATGTATGAAAAAAAATTTTTTTGAATTGGGCTAGAATTTTCAAATTTTTTTCTTAAATTACTTCCCAAAGGTGTGCAGTTAATAATTAAATTTTTTTGACTTAATAGTTTTGTACTGAGTTTTCTATAAATTTTTACCCTATTTTTCTTTTTAGAATAACTTTTTGAAATTAAATGATATTTTTTATTTTTATATTTTGAATACAGATAATTAAATAGTGCCTTTCCAGTACCCCCCATCCCAATAATTATTATGTTTTTAAATTTTGGTAAATCTTTTTTTATGCTTTGAATTGCTCCGAAAATATCCGTATTAAATCCGATTAATTTATTTTTTTTCTTCAATATTAAATTTATAGATTTGGCTCTTTTAGCGTAAGGATCTAGTCGTTGAACAACATTAAAAAGTGTTATCTTGTATGGCATTGAAATGGCGGTCGCCAAAAATCTATCGTCGGTCTTCATGAATTTAATAAATCTAACAATCTCTCTTGGTGGAACCTCGTACTTATTCATTTCAGAGGAAATTTTTTTTCTCTTAAAAAAACGGCTCCAAATCTCAATTGACCTTGGTTTTTTTAGGGGAAAACCAACTATACCACAAATATATTTTTTTTTTGTATTTCCTAAAATCATGTTTAGCTCGCTTTGTTTAGAATATTTTGTAAATCAGATTTATAGTTTTTGTTTAACTTTGAATATTTGTTAAGGAAAATATCTTTCGAGTTTTGTGTATTTTTATCTTTCCACCAGATATCAATAGTTTCCCAATTTAAATTTAAAAATTTTGATGCATCTTTGTAATTTCTAAAGTAGATATTGGCTTTTTCTAGTTTCCTAATATAATTTTCTGTTTCTTTGTTAAAAACCTCATTTGAAAAAGGCAAAACCAGAATAGTCGGAATGTTTGCCAATAAGCATTCAAAAAATACTGTGGAAAGTATTGTGCATACAACAACTTTTGATTTGTTTACCAAAGGATAGAATTCACCTCTTTTTCCAGATATTTTTATATTTTTAAACTTTTTTCTTAAGAAGGGTTTTAAATTCCATCCTAAATCAGGTTTTCCGGGAATTAATCCGGTGTCATAGGTTCTAACAACAAGATTCTTTTTAATTTTAGACGTAAAGCTTGAAATAAAATTTGGGCAAAATTTATAATAATAGTTATGATTCTGTTCTGTACCTGAAATAGATTGTAGGCTCTTAATAAATCTTCTGTTGGCTACAACAACAAACAACAAAAATTTTTTATCATGTTTTAAATTTTTTAAATCTCTTTTAATAGAGTCAAAATTAACTATGGTGCCAATATTAATTAATTTTTTTTTATCCTTGTTTCCCCACCCCCAAGAAAGAAAATGATTTGAAATAGATATTTCATGATTTTCAAAAAAATTTTGTTTAAAATTACCATAATTTCCACCATGTTGAATTATTAAAAGTTTTGTTCCTTTTTCAACACACTCACTTACGTATCTAGACTTTATTGAATTCATGTATAAACCATTTGATGTAAGTATAATTTTAGGATTTTTTGGTAAATTTAATTTTTCCAAATGCTTATTTATTAATTTAAAGTCTTCAAGGTAATTTTTGGGTAAATTTAGAATAGCCAATTTTAATAATATTTTTTGAAAGTTTGTTTTGGCTTTAATTTTCTTTATCAAAGAATTTCTTTTTTCAAAATTTAAAGGTAATCCTTTAAAATTAAGATCATAAAAAGCAGGAAAGAAATGAAAATTTTTAAAATAAAGGGAAAGATTGGTTGATTTTCCTAACCATGTATCAAAAAAAATAATTTTTTGTTTTTTTTTAAGTTTACCAAAAAATTTATTTGTTGTTTTTCCTAAAAAATTTGAAACAGGATTTTTAAACTGAATATCTATTATCTTTGGTTTTTTAATTGAATAATTTTTTTTTTTATAAATAAATTTAATATCCTTTTCTTTTTCTTTAATTAGTTCTAAAAAAAAATAATATTGCCATTCATCAGTTGTCGATATTTTATTAAAATGAGAGTAATCTTTTGCAATAAAATTAAACAAATTATAATTATATTTAAAAAATAATAAATTTTTTTTGTTCTTAATTTTATTAATTAGAAAGTTTTTTTCATAATATATTGAAACAAAAGTATTTAGCCATGTTCCAATAAGAATTCTCCAAAATCTAACAGAATAATCTTTTTTAAAATATTCATTAAGAATATTTGTTAAATTTATTAATGTAATCTCATAAACTTTTTGAATATCATTATAATCTTTTACGAAATTTTTTCGTATTCTCCATCGATGTTTGACAATATCTCCTTTAAAAAAGTCTTTTTTTTCTTGATTGTAGGTTGAACACCAATGTCCCAAAAAATATTTTCTTTTGTGCTCAAGTTCTTTGTTTAAAATATTAGATGGAATTAGATAATTTAATCGCATTTAAAATTAAAACTTATTTTTACTATCTTTTTTTATTTCTTTTTTTAATTCATCGTATTCTTGCATTTTTCTTTTCATGAATTTGATTGTAATTTTAGTTTTTTCAGCAATTCCTTTAGGGGTTAAAACATATAAATACCGAACCTTATCTTTACTTTTGCTAAAATTTTTTATTTTGATCAAACCTTTGTCTTTTAAGGACTTGAGACAATAATTAACCTTACCCAAACTAATACCAAGCTCTGATGATATTTCTCTTTGGGATAAACTTGAGTCTTTTGATATCTTTCTGATGATATTTAGATGTTCTTCATCATTTAGTTTTGATTTATCGTCGTATTTCATAATTTATATAATAGTGTTCAATAGTTGAACTGTAAACATAAATATTCTATATTGTTCAAGTTTTTAACCTTTTTAATAAAATATTTGCTGAAAACTAATTGTTTTAAAAAAAGAACTTAATTTATGATCTCACTTTTTAATCAAATAAGAAAAATTCTTTTTGTTTTTGACAAAAATTTTTTATCTTTCTTACCTCTTATAATACTCTTCTTATTTGCTAGTTTTTTAGAACTTTTAAGTCTGGGTCTTATAGTTCCATATATAAAATTTTTAATACAACCCGAACCATCTTTGAGTTTTGGTTCCTTTAATTTTTCAATTCTTTTTAATGAAAATATTACTAGGCAGGAATTTTTTATATATTTTAGTTTAATTTTTATATTAATTTTTTTTATAAAAACATTTTTTATAGTTTTGGTCAGGGCTTTAATTTCAAGATTTTCTTTAAAAAATCTTAAAAACCTTCAAGTAAATCTAATGACAGTTTATCAAAATATGAGTTATAAAAACTTCATAGAAAAAAATCATTCAGAATATATTAGAAATATTAGAGAGCTTGGAGCGGCTTGTATGACTTGTTTGGAAATGGGTTTAAGAATCTTAAGTGAGATAATGGTTGTGATAGCTATTTTTATTTTTTTGCTTTTTTTACAACCAATTCCATTATTAATAATAACATCTGTCATTTTCTTAAGTTATTTTTTTTATAGTTTTTACCTAAAACCTAAAGCTGTCGAGTATGGAAAAAAGAAGGTTGAAGCAACTAAGTTGATTTATCAAAGTGTTGACGAAAGTTTTAAAGGATTTAAAGAAATAAAAATTCTAGGAAAGTTAAATTTTTTTAAAGAATTTTTAAGAAGAGGAGTAGATCTTGTTTTTAAAAATGATTTTAAATCCTCTATTATAATTTCTTCACCAAGGTATTTTTTAGAACTTGTGATTGTAATTTTTATAGTCCTATTTTTGTCTACACAAATATTCTTTGGTGCAAATGAAAACGATATTTTGCCAATTGTAGGAGTTTTTGCCATAGCAGGATTAAGGATAATGCCAAGTACAAGTATTATTCTTAACAGCATATTAATGATTGGATACTCACAGGAATCTCTAAATATTATCTACGATGACCTTAAAAAATTAAAAATTGATCATTCTTATAAAGATAAAAACTTCAGTGAAATTTCAAGCTTTCAAAATATCGAATTTAAAAATGTTAACTTTAGTTATCCAAACTCCAAAAATTTTGTTTTAACGGATATTAATTTAAAAATTAATAAAGATGAATGTATTGGTTTAATTGGCGATACAGGTTCAGGAAAAACAACTTTTGTAGATATTATTTTGGGATTTCTTTCACCGTCGGAAGGAAAAATATTAGTAAATGAAAAAGAAATAAAGCTAAAATCATCTGATTGGTCAAATCAAATATCATATCTTCCTCAAGATCATTTAATTATAAATGATACACTTGAAAAGAATATTACTCTTTCATTTGATAAAAATATTAATAAAGTTAAGTTAACTAATGCAATTAATCAATCAGATTTAACAAAATTAATTCAAGAACTATCAGATGGCGTGAAAACAAAAATTGGTGAGGGAGGTGTAAGGTTATCTGGTGGACAATACAAAAAAATATGTTTGGCAAGACTTTTTTACCATGAAAAACAAATATTAATACTTGATGAAGCGACTAATTCGTTAGACAAAGTCTCTGAAGAAAAAGTAATTAATAATATTAATGTTTTTAAGGGAAAAAAAACAATTATTTTAATTAGTCATAACCATAATACTCTTAAAAATTGTGATAGGATTTTTAAAGTAAGTAACAGAAATATAAGTGACTTTACAAGTGAATTTCAAAAAATTTAGGCTCAATTGAAAAATTTAAATAATTTTTGTTTAGATCAAAGAAAACCTCCTGAAATTTTAAACAAGGATCTTAGAGAATATTTAGATAATTTTCCTAAAAATTCCAAAATAAGGGATTTTTTAGATTGGATTTCTAAAAAAACTGAATTGCCAATGACGGATTTAATCCATGACACTAAGCAATTTTTATTTAACAATTTTAGTAAAAAAAATAACAAATTCAGTAAAAAATTCAA
>CAYFHL010000032.1:1763-12897 GCA_964342955.1 uncultured bacterium | reverse complement strand
TTTATATTTGCTAATTTTCCATAATCTGAAAAATTTGAAATTCTATAAAAAACAGAGCCATCATCTGTTTTATAAGTAAAGCCCTTTGACTCTAAAACTTGAATTATTTCAATCATTTTTGGAATAAAGTCTGTTGCTCTTGGATAATGGTGTGCTGGTAAAATCTTTAGCTTTTCTACATCTTCAAGAAAACATTGAGTGTATTTAGTTGTAAACTCTTTTAACGGAATATTTTCTTCTTGAGATCTCTTGATCGTTTTATCATCAATATCAGTTATGTTCATAATATGAAGAACTTCATAGTCAATATATTCTAAATACCTTCTTAAAATATCTTCAAATATATACGCCCTAAAATTCCCAATATGCGCATAATCATAAACTGTTGGGCCACACGTATACAAATAAACTTTGTTGCTTTTTATTGGAGCAAACTCTTCTTTTATCCTATTGATTGTATTATAGAACTTAACCATTATCTAATGTAGCTATTCCAATTATTGTATCTATTAGATCTGAAAAACTTAATCCGGCTGTTTCTGCTGCCTTAGGGAATAAACTATTTTCAGTCATTCCTGGCAAGGTATTCACTTCTAGTAAAAAAGGATTATTATCTTTATCTAACCTAAAGTCAACTCTACCATAATGCCTACAGCCAATTGCTTTAAAAATTGAAATAGCATCATCAGAAATTTTTCTTATTAAAGAATCAGAAATATCTGCTGGAACTATATAATCAGTCATTCCTGATGTATACTTACATTCAAAATCATAAATTTTATTTTTAGGCTTAATTTCTACGATAGGCAAGGGTTTATTACCAAGTATAGAAACTGTCAATTCTCTACCTTCAATATATTCTTCTACAAGAATTTCATTGCTAAATTTAGCTGCTAACTCAATTGCATTTTCCAATTCTTTTTCATTTTCAACCAAAGTTAATCCAAATGTTGAACCTTCATTTGAAGGCTTAACGATATATGGATATGAAAATTTCTTTGACTCTTTGTTTTCTAAACTCAAACCTATATCTTTTTTATATTTAACTAATATCCAATTAGGTGTGTTTATACCATTCGATTTTGCAAGCATTTTAGTAATATGCTTATCCATTGCGATTTTTGATGCTTTAGCACCTGAGCCAGTATAGTTAAAATTATAAATTTCTAAAAATGATTGAATATTCCCATTTTCACCATTCCCTCCATGGAGAGCATTAAAGACAAGGTCTGTACCTAATAGCCTGCTTGGTAATGACAAATAATTCTCTGAAGGATTAATTAAATCTAAACTATGATTTTTATGAATTGCACCAGCTATTGCTAATCCTGTTTGCATAGATATTTTTCTTTCAGCAGAGTCACCCCCATATAAAATTGATATATTCAAAAAATCCTTTCTTGATTTTATATAATAATCTACATAGTAAATTTATGAACTTTACATTTAGTACCACAATAAGCTAATTATAAAAATTAAATTATTTTTTCTAATTATACTTACTCATTGCATTTAATTATTAAAATCTCTTAATATATGGCCAATATGTATTTATTAAGATTACTAAATGAAAAAATGTTTTACAAAATAACCTCATTAATTTTATATTTAAGTTTATTATCAAGCTACACCTATTGTCAAAACTATAGTTTAGATGAGTTTGATGATTTAGAGCTGAATAATACAAATCGCTATTCTAACCAAAAGAAATCAAGCGAAAACGATAAGAGATTAATATTATTTGATGATAAACTATATTTGCTAGATGATGATTTTGAATTTGGCAAAGCAGAAGTCGGATTAAAAAAATTAGAATTAAATCCTGATGAGATGGAAACATTGGATGAATATCAAGACTTTTTAAATGCCTTCTTCGAAAACTCTGAACAAATTGGCTCTAGAGCGTATAAACAAGGCAACGCATCAAAAAATAATTATAGCACTAGCAATAGAAATACAAAAAACAAATATTCAAAAAACAAACCTAGCCAATCTAGAAATAATAACATGCCCAAACAAGGTAAGTTCGGATTTGGTTTGTCAACAATTATGGGAGCGACTATACCTGTTGGTCAAAACCTAACTAGCAGATTTACAACTGGCTCTAACTTTGGATTAAGTCTTAAAACTCCTATTTCGTTTGATATAAGCGGGTTTGAGGCAAAAGTTGGAACAGATTTATATTTTTCTTCCATGAGTGCTGCTAGCGAATCTGGCAATGAATACAAGCTAACTAATTTAGTTGGTACAATAGGAATTTTTCCTATTGAATCTTTTGAATTGAAAGCTGGTTTGGGACTTTCACCATCAAGTATAGGCGATTATGGAAAAATGCTTCTATCATTACCTCTAGATATCAACTACTATTTACCATTTAATGTCTCTGGATTTCAACTTGCATTAAATTTGCATCTACAAGAAACACTTGGTGTGCCTGATGATGTAGGAACTGAAGATACTAAAGGAACATCAGAATTTATAAATGTTGGCTTATTTATAAAAACACCATTAGTTTTTTAAAAAAATCGATAATTTGTTGATAAATAATAATTTGGTTTTTCATTTTTGCTAAAAGTCATATTTATATTAAACATCAAATCTTCTTTTAAAAAATAAAAAGCTTCTATTTCATAAAAATAACTATTATTGATTTTTGAAGGGAATGGCTCATAAAAATATCCGAAGTTATTTTCACACTTAACATCGTGAGGCCATTGCTTTAGCCTATATCTTGCTATACCATCACCAGATTGTATCCCACGAAAAAGAAATTGAACATTCAATTTTTGATTTATAATAATATAATTACTAATTAATAATTGGTGTGCATCAGATCCTAATGGATGACCAATAGGTACATCCATTTCAAGCCATGTATGTACTAATGAAGTATCACAATAGTTGCCAACCCATCTATTAATTTTAGTATAATCAATATTCAAAATATTACTCTTTACTTTTTTACCCAAACCTAAATTGAGCCCCGTTTGAGGTGGAGATAATCGGTCAATGGCAAAATCATCAATTAGATATTCTCCATAAATTGTATACTTGTTCCACTTGAACTTAAAATCAAACAGCCACATTAAATTAGCATTTATACCTCTATTTGCTTCTGTTTCAATAAGTACTGCAGAAGGCATAATGTATCCAATTTCGGATGAGCTAAAATTTTTATAACTTGCGATAACTGCTTCAGTAAAACCTATAGAATAATTCTTTTTTTTAATACCATATCTATGGAATGTTAAAAATCGATTTAAACTATTAATATTATTTAGTAGCAGAACACCCCAATCATAAAAATACTTATTTATATTATGTTGCCACCATATAAATTCACTCGGAGGGAAATTAGGATTGATTAGCAAACTATGATTTAAATTATAAAAAAAGGGGTTGCCCCTTCCTAGCGATATAGAGCCTTGATTATATTGATAATTTAAAGAAGAATGTTGCAAGTAACCTACCCAGCCTGGAATAAGCTCTCTCTGAATTCCTTGGAAATGGTCATCATTCTGCCCATAACTATCAAATTCAAATTCATTTTGAATAGATGCTGTTTTCGATAATTTTACATTTACACTCCCATAAAATCTTATTTTATCATTATAATTTTTATTTAATTTAATCTCAGAAAATAATTCTGAATTTAGTATTTGATTTGAATCAATTTTAGCATTATAAAAATTTGCTATTTTTAATGATGGTTGTTTAAAGTCTAAGAATGGACCTACTTTTTGGTATATAATTTGATCTGCACTTATTTCTTCCCATTTGATATAATTATATAAATAACGAGCCGGTGCAACAAACTGCTGTGAAAAAACAAATGATATAAAGAGAAATAAAATATATTTTATATAACACACAATTTTTAAAAATTATGATTCGGCAATATTTTGCTTTGTCTCTATTGAAAAAGTTTCGTTTGATCCCATTTTAAGCTCTAAATCTGATTTGGTTTTCTTCAAGCTTTCAATAAACGGGCTTAATATTTGAATTGCTAAATTTAAATTTTGGCTTTCTATTGCAGAGTTTAATTCATGGATAGCAAAATCTATTTTTTCCCAACTAAATGAATCTTCTTTAGATTTGAAAATATTTATATGTTCAGTAGAGTATATATTCTCACCTATAAATAATTCCTCATTAATTTTTTCCCCTGCACGTAAACCAGTTATTTTTAATTCTATGTCACCATTAGGATTGAGATTATTCCTTAAAACTCTACCACTTAAATGAATCATTTTTTCAGCTAAATCAACAATTTTTATAGGGGTCCCCATATCTAAAACAAAAATTTCACCTCCTTTTGACATTGCTCCTGCTTGAATAACTAGTTCTACCGCTTCAGATATTGACATAAAATATCGAGTCGCTTCAGGATGTGTTATAGTTAATGGTCCACCATTTTGAATCTGTTTCCTAAATAAAGGAGCAACAGAACCAGCAGAATCAATTACATTCCCAAATCTAACCATAGTATAACATGTTGCAGATAGATTTTTTTTGTCTGCAGCTTGCACAATTAATTCAGAGAACCTTTTTGTAACTCCCATAATGCTCTTAGGTTTAATTGCTTTATTAGTACTAATAAAAATAAAGTTATGAACTTTAGCATCATTGGCAGCTTTTACACAATTAAATGTGCCAATAATATTATTATTAATCCCATCAAGCGCATTTGCCTCAACCAAAGGCACATGCTTATAAGCTGCTGAATGATATACAGTGTCAATTTTGTTATCCTTCATTAAATTAAATAGTTTTAAATAATTATTAACTGAAGATAATATTGGTATTATTTTGGCTTGTATTGCTAATTTACTTAATTCTAGGTGCACTTTATAAAGAGAATATTCGGAATTGTCAAATAAAATTATTTTTTTTGGTTTGAGCTTACTAATTTGCAGTGATATTTCATATCCAATAGATCCACCTGCACCAGTAATTAATATATTTTTTCCCTTAACATTCTTATTCAAAAGCTCAATATTGGGTTTTACCTTCTCTCGACCAAGAATATCTTCTACATCAACCCTCCTTATTTGGTCAAGTTTAATTTTTCCAGTAATTATATTTTCAATGCTTGTAACTATTCTTACTTCTACAGGGAATCTTGAAATTTTTTGAAGAATTTTTCTACGCTTATCTTGAGATATATTAAGAATTGCTAATAAAATTAATTTAATTTTTTTTCTCTTAATTTGCTCACCAATCTCTTCGCTAGAATAAACAAACAAGGAATTAACTACTGTGCCCCATTTAGATGGTGAATCATCAAATAAAGCAACAGGTATATAGTCTAAACTTGATCTTAGGTTATCAATTAATTGAGCTCCAGCCTTACCCGATCCATAAATTCCAACTGATGACTTTAATGGCTCTGTAAAATATAGAGCATATTTCATTATATATCTACTTCCAATGATTACTAATATCGATACAAACCAAAGAATAAATAGATTAGAATATGGAACCATCCAATAAGGATACCATATGGTAATAGTAATTAATAAAATTGTGGATACTGATATTGCTTTGATAGTTGCAATAATAACTTGATATCCCATATATTTTAGAACCCATCTATATAAACCATAATGTATATATAATGGTATCGATACCATTGGTGTAATAAAAAATAAATGCCAGTATTGAATTATATCTTCAATTGGCCATATCAATCCAGCTTTTAAACTGATTGATATAAAAAGTGATATTGGCAAAAATAATAAATCGGATATAACCATCAAGACTTGCTTCTGATATCTATCACGTGCCTTTAGGTTGTTTAGTATGTTAATTATCATTAAAATATTTTTATTGATAGGATTTTATTCAGCCTAATTCTCATTTCTCGTTCTTCAAAAGGTAAGAAATATTTACCTATAATTCGCAAAGAAAGTTCATGATTAAAAATTGAAATAAATGTTAATAATAGAATCAATACTTTATTATTAGCTTTTTTATTTTTATAAAATAATAAAGTAAGATCTATTTTAATAGGAAGTATATTTTCAGTATATACAATATCCTTATCTAAACTAAGTATATTTTCCTCATTTTTAAAGATTATAGAACATATATCTGTAATACCAGGCTTGATATATTTTAAATAATTGAAATAATTACTATATGAGCTTACAATATTAATTGCTTCAGGCCTTGGTCCTATCAAACACATGTCTCCTCTTAGAATATTAATAAACTGTGGAATTTCATCTAATTTAAAAAAACGTAAATATTTACCAATTAATGTAATTCGATGATCATCCTTGACTGTTATTGAAGGGCCTGAATTTTTCAACATTGTACGAAACTTAATAACGTAGAATTTATTATAATTAAGCCCAACTCTTTTATCTAAATATATAATTGGAAAACCAGAAAAAATAATAATCAGAATAGATATAATTATAATTAAAGGAAATAAAAATATTAATGAAATAACTGAAATTATTTTATCGAACATATATAATCTTATTTATATATTGCTATATTTAAGGACATTACTAATTATATAGTCTAATTCTTCTTCAGTTAAACTCGGATATATTGGCAGTGAAAGTGATTTTTCATAAATCTGATTTGCAACAGGATAATCTTTGTTTTTATAATTATATGTTGATATATAATAAGGGTGTTTATGAATTGGAATAAAATGAACAGAGGTATGAATACCTTTATTTTTTAATTGTCTAAATAAATCATTTCTATTTTCAACTTTTATTACAAATAAATGATAAGATGAAATTCTATCTTTCTTAATTTTGATGCATTCAATTTTATTTTCAAATTCGTTAATATATGCTTTATATATTTTTTTTCTCTTTTCTGTCATTAAATCAATTTTAGATAGCTGAGCTAGTCCTAAAGATGATTGAATATCGGTAATATTATACTTATAACCTAAATCTGTAACCTCATAGTACCAATCAGTATCTTGATCATACCTATTCCAAGCATTTCTATCTATGCCATGCATCCTTTTTAATAATATTTTATTATAATAATTTTTGTTATTTGATACAACCATTCCACCTTCACCAGTCGTTAAGGTTTTAGTTGCATAAAAACTGAAACACGTCAAATCTCCTATTCCACCTATTTTTTTATTTTTATAGGATGCTGGTAATGAATGTGCAGCATCTTCTACTATTTTAATATTATGTCTCTTAGCTAATTCTGATATTTCATCCATATCACATGGCTGACCGCCAAAATGCACTGGAATAATAGCTTTAGTTTTTGGTGTAATAAGATTTTCAATTTTATTTGCATCAATATTATGAGAGTTATAATCAATATCACATAATACAGGCTTAGCTCTTAAATACGCAACAGCTTCTGCTGTTGCAACAAAAGTATTTGTAGGAATGATTACTTCATCATCAGCCGATATACCTAATGACTTTAAGCTTAAATGTAATGCTGCAGTAGCTGAGCTTGTGCTTATAGCATATTTTATATCAATATATTTTTTAAATTTATTTTCAAATTCTAATGTTTTCGGACCCATTGTCAACCATCCTGATTTAAGAGATTTTATTACAATATTTATCTCATCAGAAGATATTTCTGGCTTATGAAATGGTATGTTCATATTTTTCCTGTTTTAAATTTTTTTCTATTAAAATATGTGTCTATTAACTGGTTTTTTTTCCATGATTTTATAAATTTAATCATGCCTATTAAGAATCCAAAACCATAAGAAAAGTGAACTACTATGTAACCAAAACCAATAAATATACTATTCTTTATGGACTTGCTATTATAAACACTAAATAGTATATTTGCTATTAAATAAAAAAATATAATGTTAAAAGAAAACAACCTTTCCTTATAAAAAATATCGAAAATAATTGATGCTAATAATATTAAAATAAATATTGATGGAATTAAACTTCTAATTGAAAAAATTTTTTTTCTTTTTTGCATCCCACGAATTTTATACAACCCATAGTTAAAATATTGTTTTAATAGCTTCTTATATGTTAATCTTGAATGATATTTTATAACTAAACTTTGATCCATCCATATTTTCATTCCATTTTGTTGAACCCTTATATTAAATTCATCATCTTGATTATTTATCATCACCTCATCATAACCTCCTACTTTTTCAAATACATCACGCTTATGAACACCGAATGCTAATGTATCAACATAACCACCATTTATATAACCTATATTTCTAAATTTCACATTCCCGACTCCAAAGATTGATGATTGAACAATTGAAATAGCAGAACCTATTGTTCCTGAGGATATAGTCTCTAAAATCCCTCCAACAATATCCGCATCTTTTGATGAAAATAGTTCATAGCATCTTTGTAAATATTCTGATGGAATTTGGCAGTGGCCATCAATTCGTACAATAAAATCACCTTTTGCCTTAGTTAATGCTCTATTAAATCCAGTTGAAACAATTTTTTCTGGATTAGAGATTATATATATATTTGAATAATTTTGGGCATACCTATCAATAATTTGCTTTGTTCCATCAGTAGAATTACCATCAGCAATTAAAATTTCAATCTTTTCGTTAGGATAAGATTGATCTAAAATTGATTGGATGGTATCAACAATATATTTTTTCTCATTACGAATGGGTAAAATGATAGAGAAAGTTAATTGAGAATTACCCATTTCAATATTAATATACTTATATGTTATATTTTAAAAAGAATTGTTTATGGACCAATATCACATAAACTAGGAAACCAATAAAACTCTCCTGATGGTTCATAGAGAGGCAATGACTCACTTAAAATATACTGATTGATTAAGCCTTCATCAATGTAACAAACTTGATTTAGAGTATATTCATCCCAATGGATTTGCCAAGCTGTAGCACCAGCTGATTCTATACAAGATTGTGGAGAAGTATATTGCGCATCTGAACAAGAAGCATAAATATATGCTCCATTTTCGTCAATATAATTATTAACACCACTAACTTTAAAACTTGCCCATTCAATAGTATTGCTAATTTTATTAAAATTAATTTTAATGATATCTCCATCTGTACCACCAAGACCACTATTAAAAACGAATGAGCACTTGTTATCAGTAAAAGAAACAAAGGCTGGCTCACCGGCCATACCAGTGGAGTAGCTATTTGCTGTAAATAATAATGTATCATATGAAATTTCTATTGATGCTATACTAATAGCAGGATCAAAATTCACTACCGATACAGTTAACTCATAATTGGACTCATCTAAATCAAAAGGATTTACTATATCATCTAAATAATTATTAACAATATCTGATTGTGATGGAAAATCACTTATACCAGTGCCATTATGTAAAAAAATTCTCGCCCTATTATCTTCAACTGAATCATCTGGGACGCTAGAAAAAAGTCCACCTCCTTCTTCACCACAACTCCAAAGGAATAGAATAATAAATAGTACTATTAAATGTTTATAAAACTTCATTATTTTATTAAAACCATTTTTACTTCTTCAAAAAGTTCATTATTTATGTATAAACTAAAGAAATATATTCCTGAACTATAGTTCGCACCATCCCAAGTATATAAATATTCCCCTGAATTTTTATTGTAAAGTATTTCTTGAGTTATTTTTTGACCTAATATATTAGTTATGATAATTGTTACATCTGATTTTTTTGCTAACTCATAAACAATATTTGTTTTAGGATTAAAAGGATTAGGATAATTTGGATGCAAAGCAAATTCATAAGTTTTTTCAAAGTTAAATTTATTAGATAAATAATCTTTTAGTTTATCATCATTAATTGAATTATAAATTTCATAAAAAACATTTCTGTCAAAATCATCTTCTAAATGACAGAATAAATCCTCAGAATAATAATTATAAGTTGAGTGAGTTTTACCCATATTTATTAATAAACCAATAACATCATTAATTTCAATCAAACCATTTCCATTAACATCTGAAAATGAAGCACAATCTAAATATAAAAGCTCTTGTTTCTGAGCTTCCCAAGTAAACTCTGAACTATAAGAAGAAATGTCTCTTTTTTGAACATTATGTCCCCAATATTTTCCTATAGGTAAAATATCAGACATAGACACAGTTCCATCTCCATCAGTATCTCCTGGGTAAATAGAAAATTTACACTCCCCATCTTGATCTGGGCCTGGGCCATTACAAATACCACACTCATCAACAGTAGATTCACTATTGCAAACACCATCACAACTAATATTGGGGCCTTGCGGTATTACAAACTGCGTCCATTCTCCACTAGAATCAATACATGATTCTTCAGTGAATATTGTCGAACTCGTAGAACATGAACCATTCAGATTTGGAACTTGCCCAGTATTACCATAACTACATTCACCACAATAATCTATGAATGCATTACCAAAACATGAAAAATTCCACATAATTACATTATCCAAAGTATTACTACAATCAATATCAGGACAATTTTCATTATTTAATCCACATCCCCAATTATTTTGCTCAGGATTTGGAATTGTATCCATTTCATTTAGGCCATCACAAATTCCACACAAATCTAAATCATTTGATAGACAATAAATACTATCATCTTCATCTCCACCAATATTTGTATAATCAACTATGGCTGGATTTACTTCGGAATTATTAATCAATGGGTCTCCATCAATATCAATATGAGAACAATAACTACCCATCAAAAATGAACCTAAAGAATCGCCATCCAAGTCTGTATAATATGGACCCCAGAAAGCATCACCAAAACAATTACCACTACAATCCATTTGCACACAACCTTGACCCCAAGCATTATTTAAACAGTTATCTATATATCCATCGGCAATTAAAGAATCACCCTCAGCATCATAACCTGTACAAACGCCACACTCATCATATAAATTGGAACTACAATTATCATCAGGTAAATTTGTAAATGGATTGATTGGCTCATATAAAGTTGTGTAGCCTAATGTAGATGAAAGACTATCTAAAGGGCTGCATAATTGAATAGAGTCTCCTATACCAAAACCATCATTATCTGCATCAATCTGAAAATAATTCAACAAGTATGCATCACCACCACACATACCTGTGCAATCCATGTTTTCACATTCTCCAGAGATGCAATTATCAATATATCCATCTCCATCACAATGACCACATTCATC
>CAYFHL010000032.1:0-1663 GCA_964342955.1 uncultured bacterium | reverse complement strand
TGCTCGAGCAATCATCATCCGAATCATCACCATTGGTTACATAACTAGATACAGCAGGATTTGGCACTGCATTATTATTATTAGGATTTCCATCATTATCAACATGCGAACAAAAGTTTCCAACATCATAACCACCCAAACCATCGCTATCATTATCTTCATAATATTCTTGATAAACCGCACTACCTCCACATGTACCACTACAGTCCATCTGCACACAACCTTGCCCCCAAGCATTATCTACGCAATTAGCAACAAAACCGTCTCCATTAGAAACGCCACATTCATCCAAAGCTCCCAATGCAAATTGAAACAAAATTAATGATAATATATATATATATTTTTTCAATTTTTTAAAATACTAACATTTTAAGACATATAAATTAAACTAAATATGTTTTTTATTCAATAAAAAGTATTTTATATCTTATCTGAAATAAATATATAGAACTTATTATTGATTTTACCAAATTATTAATTAAGAAAAGTCCTTAAAGATTAATGATTAAACTTCTTACCCTGTTATCTAAGAAACTATCTATTTTATGATGCTTTTGGCAATTTAAATTCTAAAACGAAAATACTATATGGATCAAAGTAAGTGAATCAACACTAAGTGATTTAGGCCATGATGAAATAATAAAACTAAACTTATTTGAGAATAATAGGTCTTGAACTGATACTTAAACACATCAAAAAAATTATCAAGTCTTTTGGAAGCATTTTACATTTCTATTCAATATATGTTACAGTTTGGGCTCATCCTGGAAAACCAATCCCTTGTCTAGGTAGAACGAATGTAGATTTTGTGTATAGAAAGGATAATTTATTCTAATCATTTTTCAAAAATTTGTTTATCATCTTTAAATGATTTAAACTCTAATGCATTATGATCTGGATCTAAAAAAAACATTGTTGCTTGTTCGCCAGTTTTACCCTTGAATCTAATATAAGGTTTAACTATAAAATCAATTTTGTTTTTTATTCTATATGATAATTCTTCCCAATCATTCCAATCTAAAATCACTCCAAAATGTGGGATAGGAATGTTTTTGCCATCAACAAAACCTTCTACTTTTCTATCTACTATATTAGTTTGATGAATTACTAATTGATGAGAAAAAAAATTAAAATCTATCCAGTGATGATCTCTTCTTCCAATAGAACAATCAAGTATATCTTGATAAAATACTCTTGATCTCTCTAAATCAGAAACAGGAATTGCAATATGGAAAGGTCTAATATTATTTTCCTGGTATTTCAATAATACTAATTATTTAATATTAAATTTATTAGGAATACTATATCAAGAATATTGATAAGGCCATCCGTGTTAATATCGCCAACTTCATTTTCATCATCAATTAAGATGATATTTACCACTAATATAACATCAAGAACGTTTATTAAGCCATCTTCATTAATATCTCCAATATCATATAAACAGCTTTCATCACTCCAAACTCTTAAAAATAAACTATCAAAATAGCTATCATTATCATCTCCTGCATATCTGGTCCCCATTAATATCATTTTTATAGATCTCGTACCAGATGGAATAGATATTTCCTCTGAAAACAACGTCCAAAATGAATTATAAGTTCCAATCGTTTCACTTTCAGATATTTGATTTCCATTAATGTCCAAAAAAGAAATTTTCATT
>CAYFHL010000031.1:1694-13402 GCA_964342955.1 uncultured bacterium | reverse complement strand
CAGCAGTTGCAATCCAATTATCTGTTTCCCCTGTAACGGTACTTGGTCCAAAAGCTGCTACTGAAAATCCAGTTGGCCATATTTTTTCACCTAATGGATCTGCTACATTTGGCATGGCTGCATCACCACCACATTGACCAACTTCTTCTGCACTATCACCAAACCACTCAGCACCTTCTATCCCTGCAGTTGCGTGATCAGCACCATCCCAAGCATATCCCATCCAACCTGATCCATCTACATTTGAAGTAGAATAGGCATTACCATCTGATCCATTAGGATAGTTTAATTTATATATTGAAACTTCTAAACCATCTTCAGAAGCACTACTTGTATCTGCCCATTGGAATACTGGTACATTCACGCCTGTAATATTACCATCTGCTGGCATTTGATAGGCCATAAACATAAAATCCCCTGGAACAAATACAAATTGGCCACCAATACTTGGACAATATGACATTGTATCAGCAGTATTTCTGAAATCATTATTATTGTTATAATAAGGATTCTCCCATTCCACAGATGATTTAATAGCATCATATTCTGTATAGCCACTATTAATTTCACCTTGGAAATTATTCTCATATTCAGATTGAACATGAGAAACACTATTGTTAGCATGCTCCTTGCTAGGAATTGCAAGTGAGAAACTTAACATTAGAGTTATCATCCCAATTATTGTTAACATTCTATTCATTATTTCTCTCCTTATTTCGATTGTTTTTCTTTATTATTGAAAATTTAAAACCCAAATGATACAGTTAACCATTGGGTATCTTCAAATATTGCAGTTGCTCGATAGGCATAGTCTACCGTTATATTTAAATTTGTAAAACTTTGTGTATTAATACCAAATCCAAATGTTGGGCCCCATAAAAATTCTTCAGATTCATATTCAAATTGCTCATCTGAATCATCATCTGCAGTTCCTTCTATTCCATCTGCCCCAAATGGTTCTGGATCGTAACTTATAGCAAGACCTGTTCTTAGAGCCAAAATATCAAATAATGTCATCTCACCACCAAAACGATATTCATCAAAAGAAAAGTTATTATTTAAAAAAGATGCTCCTAAGCTTACCTCTCCTGGACCTACATTTATTGCTCCATAGGCAACAGCTAATTCTAAAGTTGTTGGCATCTCAAAATCTTGTAATTGAACTCGCCTTGGCTCATTTGGAGTTCCTGGTTCACTACCTTCTGGTGAATGAAATTCTTCTAAATCTGGTCCACCAAAATTCATATTCAGTCCTAAATTTTTTAGTGCTGCACCAAGTTTAATATCTCCTGCACTTGATGCATATTGAACACCAGCATCTATAACAAATCCTGTTGCATTAACTCTCATAATGCCTTCATCAATAATTTTAAAATCTGCTCCAAAACGAATTCTGTTTGTCATTTGTTTTGAAAATAAAAAACCCAGCGTAACATAACTTGGAGTAAACGTAGCACCTGTTCCATCTGGATCTTCAGTGGTTGTAATAGGTATACTTCCAAAATCTAATGTTCTTGCAGTTAACCCAAAATAACTTTCTCCATTAAACTTAGATGCTACAGCAGCATAGTTGACACCAATGCCTGCTAGCCAATTTGTATGCGAAAACATAGCTTGACCCGATCCCTCTATACCAGAAACACCAGCTGGATTCCAAGCAGCTGCTTCTACACCAGTAATACCAGCCATAAAAGCGCAAGACATTGAAATATTTCGCGCACCCACAGGTATTAATAACTCTTGTGCACCTGCTGTACCTCTTCGTTTTTTACTAGCACCTTCTAATGTATTAAAACAAATTAAGAATGATAAAAGAACTGTTGAAGCTAATTTCAGGTTAATTTTCATTTTTTTATTCCTGTTATTATTTTTTTTATTATTAATATACATCAATTCTCTCCTCTGGTTGCATAATCGCAAGCTTGAGTATCTTTTCGCCATAAGCAGTTGTAATGTGAGCAATATACATACCTGAAGCTACGGGGACTCCTGAATTATTTCTTAAATCCCATCGAATGACATTGTTCGGATCATTCTCCATAGTATTTGTTTGTTCTATTTTTTTCACTAAATCACCTGAAATGGTATAAATTCTTACAATATTTTCACCAATGCCTAAGTGAGTAAATGTAACAAATCTATTTAAGGGATTTGTTTCTTCAACATTTCGGCCAAAATAAGGATTTGGAAAAACATTAATTGCATCTAACTGGGCTTCTGTATCAGATGATGAGAGAACACCTTCTCCAATAAAACTATATTCATCAATACCAGCAAAGATAGGATTAATAAAGTTTACAACAAATTCATCCCCATCTACAAATTCAGAATATTCTTTATCAAATTGTATTCTCCAACCTAAATTTTCATATCCAGATACACAATCCGCGCTTTCAAAAGCAGAAAATACTTTTGACTCATCATAAGGTTCAAAGATAGGAACAAAGGTTGTATTATTTAATGCCCATATTGATAAAGAATCACCGTTTTCTGTTGCTACTTTGTCATCATAAAAAGCTAAATCATCACCAGACTCTACATATGCTAAAACATTAATCCTTGTTGAATCTTCTACAGTCCACAACTCAAATGGAATGGCCCTTTGATCTAGAACACAGCTTGGATAATTAAAATAATTTGCAATTTGCGGCTCATCAGTAAAAACAAATTTTAAATCTAATTGCAATAATGCCGGATCACTTGTTCCACTATTTAATCCAAACCCAGATACTAAACCCCTCCATGTTCCCGGGGTAGTTGAATAATTAATATTTGTAACTGATTCATTATCTCCGTCTACAGTCTGTGTTGCACCAGAATGACCTGTTGGCGCAGAATATGTAGCATCACCAAATGTAACGGAAAAACCATCTGTAATCATGTTATTTTCACTAATCAATGAAGTTTGATTAACATACAAAGTTTCCGCATCTGATGTATTAATAAGGTGCCAAAGGTTGTCATTATTATTTTCATCAACAGAAAAATACATTTTATATTGATCTCCTGTTAAAAGATATGGATCTATTACCTCTATTTGAACTTTAGCATCTGAAATACCATTAGTATGATTAATATCAATTAATTCACCAAAATCATATTGTAAATCTGAACCCAAACCAGGCTCCATTGGAATAACTGTAATAGCTTGTTTAGGTGATTCAATTACACGCTGTGCTGCATTTGGATCGTAAGCATAGGTTGTAATTGCATAATAATATTTTCTATAATTAATTAAATCTCTATTGTTTATGTAATCATAAGTTGTTTCAAAGTAATGTTCTATGCCAGAATCCGTACCAAATTGAGAGGGCAACTCTAAAATCTCACCAGTTACATCATCTAATTCATAATCCAAAATGGTTTTTATAGTGTTAACTAAATCAAATGTCTCAATTCTATGCCATGGCCCATTAGGTGATTCTCCTTGATATATATTATAGCCTTCAAATTTATAATCCGCACATTCATATGTTTCTACATCGCTACTTCCATCTTCAAATGAAAAAACAACTCTTTCATTTAATTGGGCTGAAGAAATATTAGGCAACGGTGGTGAACAAATATCAAAATTAACATCAAAGGCAGCTTGCGCAAATTGATCAAAATATTTTAGCTTTGTAATGGATTTAGACCAATTTGATCCTCCAGCGAGGATAATGCAACCTACAACCTCTTGAACTTCTCCAGGAGAAAAGGAAAATGGACCCGATGTCATTAGATATCTTCTATCTCCAGGATCATCATCTAACCAACCAGAGTTTGATACTGGATCACCAGAATGAACAAAAACGGATGCTTCATTGGTAATTGGATCGATGTAGGGTTCTCCTGTCAATCCAACCAAACCATTCATATAGTTATATGCCTCTTGAGCTGTTTCAGGATCCGCAAACAAATCACTTCCATTAATATATTTTGCAAACGAGGTTAATGGAAGAATTTTGTATCCCGGCATATCCTTTATATAGTATCCATCATCAATAGACCAGGTTAATATAGAGGCAGTATCTCCTTCAGATGCTACAGTAGGTCCCTGAAAGAAATCTGCTCCAGCAGCAGGCGCCTCAATTCCATAAGTACCATCCCCATCTGTGTCATTATATGTATAGCCTAAACTTAAAGTTGTATCACAGCCAACTAAATCATCTGTTGCATCACCCACATCATCATCATGCCACATAGATACAAAAACACTATCTAAATCATCTACACCTTTGTTTGTCATAACCCAACGAACAAACATAATATTTCCTAATGCTCCTGATTGGTTAAAACCAAATACTGAGGTTTGAATTTCTACATTCATAGGAGCTGTTCCCCATAATGGTGTATGTGTTGCTGCATCCCCATCATTCATAACATACCATTGAAATTGATCTCCTAAAATATCTGGATAATCTCCATCAGAAATATTATATATACCATCTCCATTAGCATCAACCCATGGTGCACCTAAATGAGCTGGCCAATTTTCAAAATCATCGGTAGGGAATGCTACAGTTGATGTATTTCTGTCAGTGCCTTCAGTTAATGGAATTTCAGCTGACATACTAGAAAATGTTGCAAAATCATTATTTAAAAATGCATCGATTTCTAAACGATGTATTTCATAGATATGCCCATCTTCTCCATCTAATGTACCAGGGACAAATTCGCAAGTATATTCCGCTGCTGCAGTACGTATTTCATTCTCCCATTCACCCCCTGGTGCTTTAGATAATCCACTTGCCAACCAAATGCCTGATTGGAAAACTGCTAGCTTACCACTACCTTTGGGCCATTCTAGCCCTGAATTACCTGTAATATGATAGCTTACTACATCTCCATGATTACCATGCCATGTTGATATTTGATTTCCATCCCAAACAGTGTGTTCAACACTTGAAGCATCCCTCATTAAATGATGTTCAAGATGATCCGTATATGTATTTGATGGTTTTGCACCCCAAATTGTTGAATTTACAATTATAGTTATAAACAAAAACGATGAGATGTTATTTAATATTTTTTTCATATTTTTTCCTGTTTTATAAATCAATTCTTAAACCTAGACGAATTTGACGAGGTGAACCATAATTATTGATATTTGCAACGCGCGATTCATAAAGTTGTGACGCAAATTTTGGATCATCACCGATTGCATCTTCAAGCCATGCCTCTCCACCTGCAGTAGTTAAATAGCCATCATTATTAGGCAAACCTGTTGAATTATATACTGCAACAGCATTTTCTTTATCTAATAAATTTTCTATCCAGAGATATGTTCTAAATTTCCACTGAGATACATTAAAAACTTTTTCAAACTTTAGATCAACATTAACAACAGAAGGCATAACACCTGAATTCAATGCTGCTGTTGGTTGATATGCTAGGCTTCCTCCAAAAACTTCTGAACGTGGTTTTGATGGTGTATATCTTAAACCACTTCCATATCTAAATAACAAATTGAACCCTGAATTTTTAAGAATATAACCTTCTGAACCTATTCTATAATCAAAAGATATATTGCCTGTATGTCTTTGATCAAAATCTAAAGGGGATACAAAAGTTGGGAAATTTCCACCTAGCCAAGCTATCGTATATTGACCATCTGAATTAGATCCTGTACCACCCGCATATTGTAAAGTATAATTTGCATCTATTTGAATTTTATTCAAGCGCCTTGTATGTAGAGATAAACTCAACCCTTTTACAGAACCATAGTCCCCATTAACAAATAAAGCATATCCAGTTGGATTTGCAGAAATATTTCTAATTTGTACATAATCTGTCATTTGTTTATAGAAAACTGTTGCATCAATACTAATTGCATCAGTTAAAAGCTGCTTAAATCCTAATTCATATGCCGTTGTTTTTACAGGTTTTAGCTCTGGATTTTGAGAAGTAGTATAGTTTCCTTGTTGCAAGTTTGATAAAAACCTTGTGTAGCTTATAAACAAGCGATTAAGCTCTGGCTGCTGGACATACTTTCCATATTGAGCGTGAAATACTGTTTTGTCAGTTACAGGAAAAGCCATGCCAATTCTAGGACTCCATAGCTTGTTAACTTCAGCATCTATCCTGTGAGGCAATCCATCAGCATCTTCATCGGTTGGTTTATCAGAAGTATATTCATACGTTTCAGTGACACCATCCCCATTTGCATCATCCCAATAAACTGTTTCAGCGATTGTTCCAGCATCATTAATTATAATATTTGTATTACCACCTGTTAGAGGATTAAATATTTTAGTGTTTGGATTAATATAGTCAAAACGTAATCCCAAAGTCATTATCAAATCATCTAATTCAAACTTATCTTGAGCATACCAAGCGCCCATTATTGGTTTTCTTGCTCCATCCAAACCAGAATCTACTTGTTCTTGACCAGTAATATCAAAGCCTACATTTTCGGCATACGAACCTTTTAATCCTTGAAATAAATGATTATCCCAATACTCAGAATACGCTACCTCAGTAGCACCATCTAAATCATCATCTGTTCCATAAATTCCATCTGATCCAAAATATGGATCACCATCTGAGTTTAAAGGATTCCAAGAATCTGAACCATCTTGAAGATAGTCACTAATACCATCAGGGTTATTTGCTACAACAACCCCTAACGAATCTACATATCCATTTCGATCTTGATCTGGTGCATAAGGAGCATTTACATCAAAATAGTATGCTAATCTTTCTGCAGCCCCAATCCTATAATATCTGATTGTATTATTTCTTAATTCTATACCTGTCTTTAATTCATGATCTCCCAACTGCCAAGTCAAGCTTCCTTTTAATGTATTGTGCTGTGATTGTTCTTTTTCATAATCACCTGAATTATAACCAACTGGAGTATAATTTGCAATTTGTGCATAAAGAGCAGGCATGCTTCCAGCGCTCGAATACATTGGATTGATCCATGCAGTATCATTATAATTTGTTGAAATATAGGTTAAAGACTCATCATCATTCCAATAATCAAAACTAGATGTATTAAGCGTGCTATCACTTTCAGAATATGTAAATGTACTATCTGTATAAATCCATTGTGGATTAGAATAGTCTGCTCTTTTACCAATCTGAATATATGGAATTTCAAAATCTGATACGCTACCATCATCATAAATAAAATTTCCAAAGCCTTCTTTTAATACAGGATCATAGTTTTCATATGTATCTGAAAATTGGCTAAACTGTAAATTAAAAAACATCTTATCAAATGTTGGAATATTACCGTGCAACTTTATAAGCGAACTATTGGTTGTTGATTCTGATACATTGTAACGATGCTTTAAATCACCTGTAACATTCCAAGAATCTTCATCGCTAGCATCATTATAAAATGCAAACAAACCACGTGAATGAAAATAATCCGCACTCTTTCTATTATAGTAACTTCCACCAAATTTTAATTTCCATGCTAAACCAGTTAAAGGCTGTAAATCAAAAAGCAGATTACCATTAAAACTTTGCTGATTCAAAAAATTATCTGCTTTTGGACCATGGACAAATTTTATTAAAGAATCATGAATAGCTAAATATGGTTGATATTGACCATTTAAATCAGAGTCAACATACTCCTCTCCTGAATCATAAACTCCATTACCATTATTATCTGTGAAAACTTCACCATTTACTGGAATGCCATTATCTGAAAGCTCCCCATCATAAATTGCAAAACTACCCGAAGAAGGATCTGCATCACTCATAGTCTTATGCTCTAATGATCCAAAATATCTTATAAAATTCAAACCTGGAATTGGACCACCTATTGTTCCAGAAAATAGATTATCACCATAAGAATATGCAAATGGTTTTTCATCTTCAACTGTAGGAGTTGAAGGTAAAAATCCATCTGAAAACGCTTCCATAGAAAATTTGATTTTTTCGCCACCCGTCTTAGTTGTTACATTAACAATCCCAGCATTTGCATCACCATATTCTGCACCAAATCCACCAATTTGCATTGAAATTTCTTCCATAGCTAGGGTTGGGACATCGCCCGATCGACCCAAATCATATGGATTATTCATATAAACACCATCTACATAAAAAGCTGTTTCATCACTCCTACCACCTCGAACATGCATTCCCTCATCATCATCTACAACCACACCAGTTTGCATCGCGGCAACATTACTATATCCTCTAATAGGTAAATTTTGGATTTGATCACTTTGAATAATTCTCACTTCGTTTGTGGCTCCTCTTTCAAATAGAGCTTTTTCAGCAGTTACCGTAATCAAATCACCCTCAACAGCAGAAGCCTTCATATTAAAATCCAGCTTAGTTGTTAAATCACTTGAAACTCGTACATTCTCTGTTATTAATTTTGCATATCCAATATAACTAGAAGATATCGAATAAATTCCAGGAGGAACTTGAAGTATTGAATATTCACCCTCAGCACCCGTTGCTGCTCCCATCCGAGTTCCTTCAATTAAAATGTTTACCCCAATCAATGGTTCGTTTGTTTTTTCATCTAAAACTTTCCCTGCTATCTTACCTGTGTTAGCGGAAAACAAATAGGCTGGGATTAATAAGTATGAAATTAAAAAATATTTTAAAGCATGTTTATATTGCATGGAACAACTCCAAATTTATAATTAATAACCTGATAAAAATTCAAGTCTATATTTATGATAAGTATTAACAATTAATACTTTTTTTCACTTTCTGTATTAGTTTTTGTCCTGATGTACGTTTGATTTCTGAGGATAATTTCCACATTTTTTAGAAAAAATACAAATAAAAAAAAAGATAGATCTTATCTATCTTTTTTTTACTATAATATTCTAAAATTGAACGATTAAATTGCCATGCCTAATCTTATATTCAAGCTTCCAAATCCACCACGACCGGGTACAGAATCTTTAGCTATTATCTGCCTATAATATATAAAAGAATCAATGAAAAGTAATTTTACCTGTAGTCCTATCTGTGCATGTACACCTGTTGAATTTATCTGATTATCCGATAAATAGGTAATTAGTGCATCTGTATCCAATTCACCACTTTCTAAATTTTCTGGCCCACCCATAACAGCTTCAAGCATATCTTGGTTGACCATAGGTATTGATGAATGATTGTTTACCCCCAATCCTCCAGTTAATTTTGCTTTAGCTAGTATTGGAATTTTTACTTTAAATAATTTTTTATGGACTGTTATATATGATGATGCTGCGATCCAACCAAATTCTAAATTATCTATTTCTATATCTTCGGTCAGCTGATTATCAAATGAAAAATTATATATATTGGCCATAATATTCCCTTCAAAATCTATATCTACAACTGGAATAATATCTATATATACATATCCACCTAATCCATATCCATTTTTAAATCCATGATGCGTAAACGTTCCTACATTTAGTGGATCGCCTCCTAAAGGATTATCGATAAACAAGGAACTATTAGATTCCTCTATATTAAACAAACCCTGATTAACACTTAAACCAAAGCTTGCAATTCCAAATAATTGAGTTATTACAAAAAAAGGTGCTAATAAAATAACAATTTTTTTCATTTTAATTCCTTTCAGTAGTTTAATTTTTTAATTTATCTTTCCAATAATTTAAGCGGGTTATTTAATCTTTATGTATGATTTTTAATAGAAAAAATACTTTTTTGAAATTTCCATGGCTAAAAAATAAAAATTTGCCTATGGTAATATCTGCCGATTATGATGGGTTAATTTGTGCATCATTCTTGAATCATTTTTTAAATTGGGAACTTGTTGGATTTTATGATTTAAATAAAATTTGGCTTTCTCAAAAAGCTATTAATAACAAAAATGATTTGATATGGGTGGATTTAAATATTTTACCACAACAAGGAAAAGCAATTGGTGGTCATATTGTTTCGATAGATGACAATATTCCTAAAGGTTTTGAGTCCTCATGCAATCCCAATATTCTAGCAAACATTAATGCTAAAAAATTTGAAAGTAAATTTCCATTCTCAACCTTAATTTATTTATTATGGCTACACAATAAGCAAATCCCAAAAGATAATTTGTCTAAATTTTTAATCCTACATAGTGATGCAACATGGTTAAAATACCAAAACTATCCTGAAAATTGTTCTAACTGGCAAAATAAAATGTCTGATTTTAAATGGGAACAGTTATTTAAAAATATAAGTTCAAAAAAGTTTGAAAAAGATATTGATCAAAATTTTTATCCCCTATTAAAATCATTAGGTGCTATTTCAAGTACAAGTAAATTAACTAGCAAAAACTTAAATATAAAAAGCCGACAACTTCAGTTTAATCCAGATTGGGATGAAGATATTATTTTAAATTTGTTTTCGTTATTTGCAGAAAATTTAAAATGGTCAATCCCTAAACTACCTGATATAGTAAGGTTAATTGAAGGATCGAGAAAAAAAGTTGATTTATCTGTTATCAAAACAATCGGATTAAATTCCTTTATTAAAAAAAATAAAGTTTTTTCATATGCAATATCTTCACCTAGAATATTAAATTTTACAACTTTTAAATTAAGTAGTTTTTCTAAATAATAATAATGGCTGATTTATATTATAATATTAAAAACTATGGAAACCCAATAGCACTAATTGATCATTGGAATAATAAATCAGAGCGATATGCTATTTGGGATTTTGAAGAAATATTTTTTTTTAATCATACGGGTATAAACATTAATGGTAAATATATTTTGGGTGACCCTCTAAGTCTTCTTCAAAAAAAAATAGATGAATGGAAACAAACAAGTTCAGATATAGCTGCTATTGGAGGTGTCTCCTATGATTTTAAAAATCATCTTTTCCCTCATTTAAATTTAAAAAAAATATCTTCTAATTTTCCCTATATTTGGTTCGGAAAACCTAAAAAAGTAATTTCATACGATTTAAATTTGTCTTCAAATAAAAAAAAATTTCCATCTTTAAATTTAATAAAAGATATACCAAATATAGATTGTTATAAAAGATCAATTTATAAAATAAAAGAACATATATGTAATGGTGATACTTATCAGATTAATTTTACTAATCCAAAAACTTATGAGTTGAATGAAAGCCCACTAGATTTTTATTTAAAAGCAAGAGATATTATATGTCCTTATTATGGTTTTTATCTAGATATTGGTAACTATCAAATTTTAAGTTTTAGCCCTGAACGATTTTTTAATAAAACAAATGATGTAATTGAATCATTACCAATGAAAGGGACTAATGCAAGATCAAAAAACCTTGAAAAAGATAAAATTCTTGCCCAAGAATTGTTTAATAGTGAAAAAGATCGCGCAGAACATTTAATGATTGTTGACCTTATAAGAAATGATTTAGGAAAAATATGTGAATATGGCTCTATTAAAGTAGAAAACTTATTTGGTATTCAATCCTTTAAGACAGTACATCAAATGGTCACTAAGGTTTTAGGTAAATTAAATAAACAAATTAAAGAAATAGATATCCTTTCTGCTTTATTCCCAGGCGGATCCATAACAGGCGCACCTAAAGAAAGATCTATGGAAATAATTGATTCAATTGAAAATTATCAAAGAAAAATTTATACAGGGGCCTTAGGTTACATTAAATCTAATGGAGATATGGATTTTAATATAGCAATACGTACAATGTTAGTTGATAATAATCAATGTGAGTATCCAGTAGGAGGAGGCATCATCTTTGATTCAGAAACCCTAAGCGAATGGAATGAAGCACAACAAAAAGGCAAAATTATTGATCAATTTACA
>CAYFHL010000031.1:0-1594 GCA_964342955.1 uncultured bacterium | reverse complement strand
CATAAAATAATCAAGGAATCACCAAATGCCTGAATTGATTTATTATGTTAATGGAAATTGGGTTCCTCTCAAATCGGCTAAAATACCTATAACTGATGCTGGTTTTCAACTTGGTGATGGGTTATTTGAAACGCTTCGATTTGATAATAAAAAAATTTTTAGTGCTCAAAAGCATCTTGAACGTTTAAATAAGGGACTAAAATTTGTTCACATTGATCTTAATATTAATGATGAAAACATCATTAGTTTAATGAATCAATTAATTGATAAAAATAACTTAACCTCAGGTTTATTGCGCTTAATGGTAACTAGAGGCAATTTAGAAGGACAACCTTGGACATTTAAAGGTACACCAAACCTATATATTAGTATCCGTAATTTAACAAAAGAACCTACCCTACCTGTAAAGGTTGTTTTCTTTCCTGAAAATAAATACCCTATAATTAGATTCAACCCAGCAATAAAATCTCTTAACTATATTGGTAATATGTTAGCAAAAAAAGATGCTGAAAAACTATCTGCTTATGAACCAGTATTCTATAACACTTCCGGCTACATAACAGAATGCGCTATAAGAAATATTTTTTTTATTAGAGGCAACACCTTAATTACTCCACAAATTAAACTTGGTGTTTTAGAAGGTGTTATGAGAAATTCTATAATAAATATAGCTCAAAAACTAAATTTAGATGTATATGAAGAAAAAATTAATTTTAAATCAATTAACAATATGGATGAAGCATTTATATCTTCAACAGGGATCGGATTATATCCCTGCTATTGGGAAGGATGGAAATCTAATTTTTCTATAACTAAAAATATAAAAAATAAGTTAGATGCTATTATATCAAAAACTTCATCTTAATATCAATACTAATGAAAATTCTAACGAGTTAAATACATAAATGGATATAAAAAAACGTATAAAATTTCTGCGCAGTGAGATAAATAAACATAATGTTCACTACTATGCTGAAGATAATCCACAAATCTCTGATTTTGATTATGATTTACTTATGAGAGAATTAATTGAATTAGAAAATAGAACCCCAAATTTAATTACTGCAACATCACCAACTCAACGCATCGGATCAAAACCTTTACCAGAATTTAAATCTGTTCGTCATCGTTTACAAATGTTATCACTTTCAAATGCTATGAATGAGGATGAAATCATAGCATTTGACCAGCAGGTAAAACGTGGGCTTGGTATCAGCGATGAAATAGAATATATTGCTGAGCCAAAATTAGATGGACTTGCTGTTGAATTAATTTATGAAAATGGTTTATTTATTACTGGCTCAACAAGAGGTGATGGAACAATGGGTGAAGACATTACAGAAAACCTTAAAACAATTCGATCTGTTCCACTAAAATTACAAGATGGTGAAAAAGTACCCACATTATTAGAATTACGTTGTGAAGTATTTATAGCTATTTCTGAATTTAAAAAATTAAATGAAAAACGCTTAGATAATAATAAACAGCTCTTTGCAAATCCTCGAAATTGTGCAGCAGGAAGTCTTAGACAATTAGATCCCTCGGTAACAGCTAACAGACCTTTAAAAATATTTTGTTATGGATTAGGAATGAT
>CAYFHL010000030.1:0-13450 GCA_964342955.1 uncultured bacterium | reverse complement strand
AGAAACTACACATTATTCGGTTCTTGATAAGTGGGGTAATGCCGTTAGTGTAACTACAACAATCAATGGTTGGTTTGGAAATGGTATCGTTGTTGATGGAGCCGGTTTTTTACTTAACAATGAAATGGATGATTTTTCATCAAAGCCTGGAACTCCTAATACATATGGATTAATTGGAAATAGTGCAAATGCCATTTCGCCTAATAAACGTATGCTTAGTTCTATGTCTCCAACAATTATATTAAATCCTAAATCTGATATGTTGTTGATAGTTGGTTCTCCTGGAGGTTCAACAATTATTACAACAACTGTTCAAGTAATAATGAATGTTATTGATTTTAAAATGAATATTGAAGATGCGGTAGAATCACCACGTTTCCATCATCAATGGTTGCCAGACAAAATTCAATTTGAATCAATTAGCTCTAGTAATAATATTGTTAGTGAATTTTCATTAGAAACTATAAAGAAATTAAAAAAAATGGGTCATAAAATTAGCTTTAGAAGATCTATAGGAGAAGCCAATTGCATTTTAAAAGAGGATAGTATAATTATGGGTTCTGCTGATAGTAGAAGAAATTCTAGCGCTATTGGATATTAGATGAGTTTAGAAATTGAAAGAAAATTTTTAGTCACTTCAAAAGATTATCGTTCAGAATCAAAGAAAATAGATATTGAACAAGCATATTTTGTTGCAAATAAAAACCTATCAATAAGAATTAGAATCGAGGGATTGATTGCATCAATTAATATTAAAACATATAAAACAGAAAGAACTAATAATGAATTTGAATATACTATACCAATTGATGAAGCAAGATATTTAATAAACAAAACTAAATATAAAATTATAAAGAAAACACGCTACCTTTATAATTATAAAGGAAAAATTTGGGAGATAGATGAGTTTAAAGATAAGCATTTAGGTCTTGTTATTGCAGAAATAGAGCTTAATGAAGAAAATGAAAAATTTGAATTACCAAGTTGGGTAGGTAAGGAAATTACTTGTGATCCACAATATAGAAATTCAAATTTAGCCAAAATAGAATAATAGTGTTTGGTAAAAATGGTAATGATAAAATAAAGAGTATTTTTCAATTTATAGATTATTTTCCACCGAACAAAGATGGTGAAACATTAGTATATGTCTGTAAAAATCAATCTTGCGAAATACCAAAATCTGATTTAAATAAAGTAAAAATAATGCTAGGAGTAAATTAATTATTTTTAGGCGAATATAGGTCTGTTATAGTTCCAGTAAACATCTCTGAGGCATTACTTATCGTTTCAGTTAAAGTTGGATGTGGATGTATAGAAAGGCCTATATCTTCTGCATCTGCTCCCATTTCTATTGCTAGTACAATTTCACCAATAAGATCACCTGCATTAGAACCAACGATACCTCCACTTATTACCTTATTATCTTTAGGATCAAACAATAGTTTAGTTTTTCCATCAATATCATCAAATACTTGCGCTTTAGCACTAGCAGACCAAGGGAACTCACCTTTTTTATACGCTACATTATTTTTGATTAGTTCATTCTCTGTTGGTCCAGCCCAAGCAATTTCAGGATCTGTAAAAATTACAGCGGGAATAGCTGCAGGTTCAAATCTAGATGGTAAACCAGCAATAACTTCAGCTGCTACCTTCCCTTCATGAGAAGCTTTGTGTGCTAACATCGGATTACCTGTAACATCTCCTATTGCAAAAATATTTGGAATAGCTGTTTGACACTTTTGATTTATAGGAATAAAACCATCCTTATCAATAGTAATATTTAGTGATTCTAAATTTAAATTATCTGTATTTGGTTTTCTTCCGATAGAAATTAGTATATTATCATAAGTTTCACTAAATGTAGTACCATCTTCTTTTTCAAAAAAAACATTCAAAATAGGTTTATCAACTTCAATTTTTTTTACTTTAGTTGATAAATACAGGTTACTAAAATTATTTTTTATTTTTTTTTCTAGCGGTTTAACCAAATCTCTATCAGCACCAGGTAAAATACAGTTCATAAATTCAACAACTGTAATATTTGATCCAAGAGCATTATACACAGAGCCCATTTCTAAACCAATATAGCCAGCACCTACAATAAGCATTTTATTAGGTATGGTAGAAAGTTCAAGTGCTTCTGATGAATAGATTATTTTATTTGATGATGGAAAAGATGGTATTTTTTTTACGCTTGATCCAGTTGCAATAATGCAGTTTTCAAAGGTTATTCTATAAATATCTGAATTATTTTCAATAGCTAAAGTATTTTTTGATTCAAATTTTGCAAGACCATTAATAATTTTAATTTTTCTTGATTTAGCTAATTGATTTATACCAGTGTTTAATTTATATATAATATTATTTTTCCATGAACGAATTTTATTTATATCTAATGTAGGTTTTAAAAAAGTGACACCATAGTTTTTTATTGACTCTGCATCTTCAATAATTTTTGATAGATGTAAAAATGATTTTGAAGGAATACAGCCTCGATTTAGGCAAACACCACCTAAATATTTATCTTTTTCAACTAAAATAACTTTTTTCCCAAGGTCAGCTGCTCTAAACGCAGCAGTGTATCCACCTGGGCCAGATCCAATCACGACAACTTCACTATGAATTTGTTTATTCATTGTTTAATTTATCAAAATTAGATAATCTTTCTGAAAGTTTTGTGGTAAATCGTGCCGCATCAGCTCCATCAATTACTCTATGATCATATGATAAGGAAAATGGTAAGATTACTTTATTAATATATTCATTGTTTTCAAGAAAAAGTTTATTTTCCATCTTGGAAATACCAAGGATTGCTACTTCAGGAGCATTAATTATTGGTGTAAAATAATTTCCACCAATACCACCCAAACTTGAGATTGTAAATGAGCCTCCAGACATATCTTGAGGCATTAATTTTTTAGCTCGCGCTTTTTTACTTAAATTAATTAGTTCAGTATTTATCTGTTCAATAGATTTAGTAGTGATGTTTTGTATTACTGGAACTACTAATCCATCTTTTGTATCAACAGCTATACCAATATTTATGTATTTTTTTAAAATTAATTTATTATTTGTTTGATCTAAAGAGCTATTAAAAATTGGCATTTCTTTTAGGATTAAATCAAGGGATTTTATTATAAATGGAATAATGGAAATTTTTAAATTATATTTTTTCTTTTTATCCCTTCTTAATTTTTCCAGCTTAGTAATATTAGCAGAATCAAATTGTGTAACATGTGGAATAGATTGCCATGCTTGCTGTAGTTTAGTGCCAGTTAATCGTTTAATCTTGTTTAGTGAAACAATTTCAATATTACCCCATTGAGAAAAATCTACTTCTTGTTTTGGAAGTTGAAATATAGAATTATTATTTTGATTTAAGATGTTTTTCACATACTTTTCTACATCTTCTTTTGAAATTCTACCCTTTTGTCCGCTTCCATAAACTTTTTTTAAATCACAACCTAATTCTCTTGCAAATTTTCGTACTGAAGGACTTGCTATTACACTTTCGCCATAAGTTATAATATTTTTTGAAGAATTATTCTGTAATATTTTTTTTTCATTAATGATATCTTTTTCTATATCATTATTATGTGATTGTTTTACCTTTTTCTTATTATTATGACCATCGCTAGGCTTATCTTTTTCTACTTTAGTTTTATCATAATTAATTAGAGAAATTATTGTAGAACCTGGTTTTATGGTATCACCTACAGTTACATAAATATTTTTTACTTCACCATATTCAGTTGAGGGAATTTCCATAGAAGCTTTTTCAGATTCAACTAATATTAGAGGATCATTATTTTTTATTTTTTCACCAATAGAAATAAGTATTTCACTTACTTCAACACTTTCAATCCCTTCTCCTAAATGAGGCAATATGATATTTTTCATATTAATTTAAATACTAAGTGGGTTTGGCTTTTCGGGATCTAATTTATATTTATCCATCACATCTTGAGCCATTTGCATTGGGACTTTTCCATCGATAGCAAGTGCTCTGATTGCAGTTAAGACAATATAGTATCTATCAATTTCAAAAAAATGTCTAAGATTTTCACGTGTATCACTTCTTCCAAATCCATCAGTGCCTAAAGAATAGTATGGACCTGGTACATATGGTCCAATTTGTTCAGAAACCATTTTTACATAATCTGATACTGCAACGGTTGGGACATGATGCTTACTTAAACAATTTTCTAGATGTGATTGTTTTGGATCTTCATCTGGATGAATCAAATTCCATCGCTGAATATTTTCTGCTTCTCTGCGAAGTTCACTAAAACTTGTAACATTCCATATTCCAGGCTCAATATTCCAATCAGCTTTAAGTAAATCAGCAGCTGCTAAAGTTTCACCCATTAATGGTCCACTCCCAAGCAATCTTACTGTGGGGTTTTCTGTAGCATGAATTTTGTAAAGTCCTTTAATTATATCCGTCTCAATATTATCAGGAATAGATGGATGAAAATAATTTTCATTTTCTGTTGTTAAATAATATATTACATCTTTTCCATTTTCTATCATTTGTTTTATACCATGATGAATAATTACCGCAATTTCATACGAATATGCTAAGTCATATGCTTTTATATTCGGTGTAGCAGCTGCAGCTAGATGGCTATGTCCATCTTGATGCTGTAAACCTTCACCATTTAGAGTTGTTCTGCCAGCAGTACCACCAATTAAAAACCCACGTGCACGCATATCTCCGGCAGCCCATATCAGATCCCATACTCTTTGAAAGCCAAACATAGAATAATAAATATAAAATGGGATCATTTGAACACCGTGATTACTATAACTTGTGCCAGCTGAAATAAAAGAAGACATCGCTCCAGATTCATTAATACCTTCTTCTAATATTTGCCCATCTTTTACTTCTCTATAATATAGAAATTGATCTGAATCAACTGGATCATACAATTGTCCAAAACGAGAGTATATCCCTAGTTGTCTAAAAAGTGGATCAATACCAAAAGTTCTTGCTTCATCAGGTATAATAGGAACAATATATTTCCCAATATTATGATCTTTACATAATATTGTAAGCAATCTTACAAATGCCATAGTAGTAGATATTTCTCTTTCACCAGATCCTTTAATTAACTCTTTAAATATAGATAGTTCTGGAATCTTGATTTTTTCTGATTTTTGGGAACGAAATGGTAAAGAGCCATATAAATTTTTTCTACATTTTTTTAAATATAATATTTCTTCAGAATCTTCAGCAGGCTTATAAAAAGGAGCTTTAATACATTCTTCATTTGATAGAGGAATATCAAAACGTGATCTAAAATGAAGCAATTCATCTTCATTTAACTTTTTTTGTTGATGGGTAATATTTCTACCTTCGCCTGCTTCACCAAGACCATATCCTTTAATCGTTCTTGCTAAAATAACCGTAGGTTGTCCTTTATGTTTAACAGCTTCGCTATAAGCAGCAAATACTTTAGCTGGATCGTGTCCTCCAACTTTTAACTTCCAAAGTTCATCATCTGTTAATTGTTCTACCATTTTAAGTAGTTCTGGATTATCATTCCAAAAGTGTTCTCTTATATATTTTCCATCTTCAACAATATATTTTAGACTTTCACCATCTAACATTTCATTCATTCTTTTTATTAACAAACCATTAGTATCTTTATCAATTAATGTATCCCAATCAGAGCCCCACACTATTTTAATGACATTCCAGCCAGCACCTCTAAAGGCACCTTCTAATTCTTGTATAATTTTATTGTTACCTCTAACTGGGCCATCTAAACGTTGAAGATTACAATTAATCACAAAAATTAAATTATCTAATTTTTCTCTTGAAGCAAGTGTAATTGCTCCAAGAGATTCAGGCTCATCCATTTCACCATCACCTAGGAATGCCCAAACTTTTCTATTATTATTTTCTACCAAACTTCTATCATATAAATAATGCATAAATCTTGCTTGATATATTGCCATTATTGGTGTTAATCCCATAGATACTGTTGGAAATTGCCAAAAATTAGGCATGAGCCAAGGATGAGGGTAGGATGACAAACCACCTTCAGGTGAAAGTTCTTGTCTAAAATTATTCATTTCTGACTCACTTATTCTTCCTTCCAAATAAGCTCTTGCATAAATTCCTGGTGAGGTATGACCTTGAAAAAAAATCAAATCTCCTCCATAAAATTCAGGTCCTCTAAAAAAATGGTTAAAACCTACTTCTAATAATGTTGCTGATGATGCATATGTTGAAATATGTCCACCAATTCCATGGTGTTCTCTATTTGCTCTTACTACCATTGCCATCGCATTCCATCGGATAAGAGATTTTATTCTTCTCTCAATATCTCTATTTCCAGGATAATTATCTTGTTGTTTTAATGGAATTGTATTTACATAGTCTGTAGTTGCACTATATGGCATTCTAATGCCATTTAATCTAGCATAAGTAAGAATTTTCTGTAGAATGTAGTGAGCGCGTTCTATACCATCATTTTCTAATACTGATTTAATAGAATCAATCCATTCTTGAGTTTCCTGTGGATCAATATCATTTTCAAAATTTTTGTTTTTTCTTATTTTATCCAAGTGATTAGTTTAATATATAATGTGAATTAATTTCATTAGTAAATTAGAAAAAATAATGTTATTAATGCTTTAATTAAATTTATGTAGATTATTTAATAATTCTTCCCAACCTAATTTTTCAAGCATTGATTTTACTTGAATGTATCCATATCCATATATAGGGTCTGGATTTCGTTCCATTGCTTTTAAATGTATTTTTGAAAATTTTGAATTGTCATTTAGATATATTAAGTAGCTACCAAGATTGCAAAATCCTTCTTTATAATTAATACTAATTTTACTATTATTAAGATGTAACCAAACATGTAATAATTCATGAGCTAAGACAGCATTAAATTCTATCTCGGGTAATCCAAAAAGAATATAGATTGCAAATTTATTATTAGATGAGTTTTTATCTATTTTTGTAAAACCCTTCAATTCGGAATGTGCTAAGTCACCTGAAAATTCTTTTAACAAATTTAGATTAACAAGGTTGATTGTTATATTTTTAGGTATATTAGTAAATCCGACATTATAAAGTTGCTTTAAAACACTATCATATGATTTATCAATTTGCTTTTGAAATTCAATTATTGTTGATTGACATAAACTACATAGAAAACGACCATCATTATATTTAAATCCGCCATTTGTTATTGATTCTGAAATAATTCTTGAGCAAGAATTGCAAAAGGTACCATTATCTAAATGGTATTTATGAAATTTGTTACCCCAAGCATCCATTAAATATTCATCATTAATAGATGTAAGACATATTGCACAATCACTTGCGATAACGAATTGAAAAAATAATATTAAGCTATTAAAATACAACATAAATATTAAATGGAATTTACTTAGAACTTTATATCAGGAACTTATTAATTTATTATAATAAATTAATTGAAAATTTTATGAAGATAGCATTTTTAACAGCTGGTGGTATTGCACCATGTTTATCTGCATGTATAGGCAGATTGATTTATAATTTTTCTAAATTAAATAATAGAACTGAAATGATTGCATATAGTCATGGATTTAAAGGTTTATTATTAGGAAATACTATTATTATTAATAATGAAACTATAAACAATTGTGAGTTACTATATTCTTTAGGCGGTAGTCCAATTGGTAATAGTAGAGTAAAGTTGTCAAATATAGATGATTGCATTAGAAAGGGATATATCAAAAATGGACAGAATCCTTTTTATATTTCAGCTAAACAATTAGTAAAAGATAAGATAGATGTCCTGTATACAATTGGAGGCGATGATACAAATACCACTGCAGGTGAGTTAGCTCAATATCTTAAAGAACAAAATTACGATTTAACAGTTATTGGTTTGCCAAAAACAATTGATAATGATGTATACCCAATAAAACAGACATTAGGTGCTTGGACTGCTGCTGAACAAGGAGCGAACTATTTTATAAATATCTCAAATGAAAATACAACTAGTTCAAGACAGCTAATAATCCATGAAATCATGGGTAGAAATTGTGGATGGCTAACAGCTGCAACAGCAAAAGAATATCGTAGGAAATTAAAAAGAATGAATTTCCCATCATCATTTATTATCAATAAAAAAAATTGGGATATTGATGCTATTTATATACCAGAATTGAAAATAGACTTTGAATCAGAAGTCGTTAGACTAAAAAAATGTATGGATAACAAGGACACCGTCAATATTTTTCTGAGTGAAGGTGCTGGTATACAAAAGATAGTTTCAGAATTAAAATCAAGTGGTGAAAATATAAAAAAAGATGCTTTTGGGCATTTGCGTTTAGATGAGATAAATTCTGGAAATTGGTTTGCAAACTATTTTTCAAAAAGAATAAATGCAGATAAAGTATTAGTCCAAAAAAGTGGTTATTTTTCTAGATCCTCTAAATCTAATCAAAGAGATCTTGATTTAATATTCAAAACCGTAGATAAATCAATTGATTATGCATTAAATGGTAAATCAGGTGTAGTTGGTATAGATGAATTTGATGATGATAAATTGCATTGTATAAGTTTTGATAGAATAAAAGGTGGAAAATACTTCAACCATAAAATTGATTGGTTCAAATCGATGTTAAAAGAAATAGGTCAGAAATAAAGGAAAGTAATAATGAATAATACTCAATTAAAGAAAATAGCAAATTTAATGGTAGAAAAGGGTAAGGGAATTTTAGCTGCAGATGAAAGTACCCCAACTTGTAATAAAAGATTTGATAGTATGAAAATTGAATCGTCATATATAAATAGAAATACGTATAGAGATTTATTATTTACTACACCGGGTATGGAAGAATTTATTAGTGGTGTGATTTTATACGATGAAACTTTAAGGCAAAATACAATTGTTGATAATATTCCATTTCCAGAGTATCTTAGTCAAAAAAATATAATCACTGGAATAAAAGTTGATATGGGTACAAAACCATTAGCACTACATGATGATGAAAAAGTTACAGAGGGTCTAGATGGTTTGCGCTCAAGGTTAGAAGAATACTATAATTTAGGTGCACGATTTGCAAAGTGGAGAGCTGTTATTACTATTGGAAGCAAAATTCCTTCCAATGCATGCATACAATCCAATGCACATGCACTTGCGAGGTATGCATCATTATGTCAAGAAGCTAAAATTGTTCCAATAGTTGAACCAGAAGTTCTTATGGATGGGGATCATTCAATTAAAGAATGTCATAAGATTTCAGAATTAGTTTTTAAAAGAGTATTCGAAGAATTAGTTATCCAAGATGTATTACTAGAAGGTATAGTTCTTAAACCAAGTATGGTAGTTTCTGGATCTGAATGTAATGAACAAGCTAGTGTTGAAGAAGTTACAGATAGAACCGTAGAATGTTTATTAGCATCAGTACCTAATGATGTGCCTGGATGTGCATTCCTTTCCGGTGGACAAACTAATGAAAATGCTACTGAACATTTAAATCAAATGAATAAAAAATATGGTAATAAATTACCTTGGAATTTAACATATTCATATGGTAGAGCTCTTCAATCGTCTGCATTAAAAATATGGCAGGGTAAAAGTGAAAATTTCAAAGATGCACAAAAGGCATTTTATAATAGAGCAAAACTAAATTCTCTAGCTACAAGAGGCAAATATAATTCAAGTTTAGAAACCCAGTAAATTAAGTTTAATTTTGGTTTGGGAAAATGCGAACTAATTCAATTTTTCTTGCGGATGACTTTTTTATTTCAATTTGACCTATAGGAAGGAATAATTTTTCTCCCATATTAGGTATTCTTCCAATGTTATAAATTATATATCCAGCAATAGTTTCATATTTTCCATTTGGAATTAAATTATTATTTTTACTATTAAAATTATCACAATCCATTCTTCCACTAACAAGAATAGAGCCATCTTCCTTTAATTTTTGAATAATCATTTCCTCATCAAATTCATCTTCAAAATCACCAAATAATTCTTCAAAAACATCTTCTACTGTAATTAATCCTTCAGTGCCACCATGTTCATCTAATATCATAGCTAGAGAATGATGTTCTTTTTGAAATTCATTCATTAACTCTAGGATTGGTTTTGTATATGGTACAAATAATACAGGTTTAATGATATCCTTAAGTTTTTCAGGTTTATGAAACAGATCATAAAGATATATTACCCCAATAATGTTATCTAGACTGTTTTTATAAACAGGAAGTTTTGAATGACCTGAATCAATGAAAGCATGAATAGCATTCTCTAAATTACTTTCTGAGGATATAGCAGAAATTTCAGTTCTTGGAGTCATAGCATCTTGAACTTTATTAGTTGAAGATTTAAAAAGCTTGGAAATCATTAGTTTTTGATTTTTTTTCATTGCTTCAAAATCATCTGCTTGTTCATAGACATATTCAATCTCACCACGCTTATTGTTTTCTTTAGGAATAACAATCCAATCAATTTTTTTTATTAGACTTAAAAAAGGTAAGCAGAGTAAATAAGTAAATTTCAAAAAAGGAGATAGTACTATTAACCCTATATTTGAATAAGTTCTTAAAACTGATTTTGGCAAAATTTCACCTATTAAAAGAATACAGCATGTAATTGGAATAATTATTAAATGAGGTGGCATAAATTGCTTTTCTAATAAGTAGGCTGTTGCGAAAGACGTTGCAATAATGTTTGATAGGTTGGTTCCAATTAAAATAATTGCCATATATAAAATTTTAGCATCTAATATTGACGAAGCAAGTTTAGCTAAGGGTTTCTTTTGTTTTTTCCATACATCTATTTGTAATGCATTAGATGTTAATAGAGCTATTTCTGAACCCGAATAAATAATTGATAATAAAAGACCCAAGAGGGCTAAGTTTAAGTTAGTCATTATAATTAAATTTATTATAAATAAGCATGGTTAAGCTATAAATAAATGAAATGTAATAAAATTACAGAAAAAAGAAATAAATTTTCTGAATCAATTGATCTTTTATCAATCAATCAAATTATTAATATCATTAATCATCAAGATAAACAAGTCGCGATTGAGGTAGGTAAGTCACTTAAAGATATTGAATCATTTATATTTGAAGTCGTTCTAAAATTAGACGATGGAGGTAGATTATTTTATTTAGGTTCAGGTAGTAGTGGGAGATTAGGTATACTTGATGCTGCTGAATGTCCTCCTACTTTTAGTACAGATTCTAAATTAATCCAAGGTATAATTGCTGGAGGAAATAAAGCATTATATAGATCAATTGAAAAAGCAGAAGATTCCTTTATAGATGGAAAAAAAATTATAAATAAATATAATATTAATCAAGAAGATATATTGTTAGGTATAACAGCTAGTGGTTCAACGCCATATGTCCTAGGTGCTTTAAAAGAAGCAAAATCAAAAGGTGCTTGTACGGGGATTTTAGTGTGTAATAAGAAACCTAAACTAGAATATATTGATCATATTATTTCTATCGTTGTGGGTCCTGAAATTATTTCTGGATCAACAAGAATGAAAGCAGGGACTGCAACTAAAATGGTACTGAACATGATAACAACAACTGCAATGATTAAACTTAATAAAACGTATGGCAATCTGATGGTTGATTTAAAAGCTACTAATAGTAAACTATGGGATAGAGGAGCTAGAATTATATCGAGTATTACAAAATTAGATTATAAAAGTTCCTATGAATTGTTAAAGCTAGTTGATGGTAAAGTAAAGGTTGCAATTGTTAAACAAATCAAGAATGTAAGTGTTGATCAAGCAAAAAAGATGTTAAGGCTAAATAAAGGTTCATTAAGAGGAGTGATTGGAGACATTAAAACTAAATAAAGAAAGAAAATATACAGTCTTAGGATTAATGTCTGGGACATCAATGGATGGGCTTGATTGCGGTTTGTTTTATATAGAATTGACAAAAAAATATGATTATAAATGGAAATGTATTAAGTTTAAAACTTATAATTATACAGATAGAATAAGACAATTGATTAATGAATCTATTTTTATAAAAGATCCCCAGATAGTAAATAAGGCACATGAAGTATTAGGAAAATATTATGCAAAAGTAGCAAAGATGTTTACCAAAGGCATAAAATTAGATTTAATTGCAAGTCATGGTCAAACTATTTCACATTTACATGGCATTAGCACAAAGCAAATTGGAAATCCGCAGTATCTATATAATAATTTCAAAATACCTATAGTGTATGATTTTCGTCAAGAAGATATTAAATATAAAGGTTGTGGTGCACCTTTGATGCCATTTCTAGACTGGCTTCTTTTTAAAGAATATAATCAGGATGTAATTTGTTTAAATATTGGAGGTATTGCAAATTTATCATTTATACCAAAGGATGGTAACCTAAAACATATTCAGGGTTTTGACACTGGACCAGGCATGTCGCTAATAGATGAAGCAACATTATACTTCTTTAATAAAAAGATAGATTTAAATGGATTATATTCTAAAAAAGGTAAAGTAAATAAATTACTCTTAAAAATGTTAATGGAAATAAGATATATACATAAAAATCCTCCAAAATCAACTGGAAGAGATGAATTTGGCTATAATTTAATATCAGGATTTATTAATGAATTTAAAGATATAAAATCATATGATATAATTAGAACCTTATGCGCTTTTACAGCTAAATCTATTTCAGAAAATATATCAAAATTTCTTAATATTACTAATACGAAAGGTGTAATTATTATTAGTGGAGGTGGTGCACATCATCCTGTTGTAGTAAATGATTTAGTAAAATACGCTAATAAATATAAAGTGAAGTTTTCAGATTCATTTGATATAAATAAGGATATGAAAGAATCGTTGTTAATTGCTACACTTGGTATAGCAAAAATAAAAAATATATCATCAAATATTCCATCAGTAACAGGTGCAAAAAAAAGAGTAGTTTTAGGTTCAATATATAAAGGAGAAAAATAATAGGGTAAAATGAATAAATATATATTTAGAGAATATGATATTAGAGGTAGAGTAGATACTGATTTTAATAGAGAAGTTGTTACTAATTTAGGTAAGGCTTTTGGAACATATGTTATTAGAAGTGGGGGAAAAAAAGTATCTATTAGTGGTGATATTAGGCCTTCAAGCCCAGTATTAGTCAAGAATTTTTCTAATGGTCTTATAGAATCTGGTATAACTGTTATTGATATGGGAACATTACATACACCTGCAAATTATTTTAGTATGTTTTTATTAGATGTTGATGCCAGTGTACAAGTAACTGGAAGTCACAATCCATCAGAATATAATGGATTTAAATTATCATTAAGTCAAGAGGCATTCTATGGAGAGAAAATATTAGAACTTAAAAATATTATCTTAAATAAAGAATATGAGTATGGTCTAGGTAAAAATGAATCATATGACATTTTACCTGAATATAAAAAAAAATTAACTACACAAAAT
>CAYFHL010000029.1:0-13591 GCA_964342955.1 uncultured bacterium | reverse complement strand
TGCGATAGCATACATAGAAGCTTTTTTAGCTTGCTTATGAAATGATAACGGGAACTGTTTAATTACAACTCGCAAATCATTAGGATATTTTTTTAATAAATCCTCTACCAAACTGGTAGCACGAGCACAGTGCGGTCATTGAAAATCAGTCCATTCAATTAAAGTAACTGCAGCATTTTTAGGTCCTTTGCTAAATGAATCACCTACTTCTATATTATATACTTTATTAGGGTCAGCAGCTGGAGGCTGCTTCTTGTTATTATTATTAGATGGTTTATTATTATTTAACTTTAAGGTTGCAATTGTTTTCTCCATTGCGGACATTTTTGTTAATATTAATTTTTGATTATCTTTTATATCATTAATGGATTGCTCTAATCCTGCTTGGTTTTGATTTGAACATGAAATCAAATAGACTGAAATAAGAGCTACTATTAATTTTTTTAATATTTTTGACATTGATTATTATCCTCTATTGAACTAAATATTTAGTATAACTATTATAGAATTTATTAAATAATTTATTAAAGATTAACCTTTTATTTAACTCATTGACTCTTTCATAAGTTTCACCATTATTGCATTTTGTGCAAAATTTCTATTTTCCGCTTCATCAAAAATGATTGAATAGTCAGCATCACATACTGAATTTGTAACTTCAACACCTCTTTCTGCAGGTAAGCAATGCATAAATAGTGTTCTTTTTCCAGTTGCATTGATCAGTGCATCATTAACTTGATATCCTTTAAACTTTTCTCTTCTTTGCAATGCTTCCTCTTTTTGTCCCATTGAAGCCCAAACATCTGTATATATTACATCTGCATCTTTAACGGCTCTAAATGGATCATGTTCAATTTCAATATTTGATAGTTTACTATGTTGACTAATTTCAACAAATTCTAAATCTGGTTTAAACTCTTCAGGACAAGAAATTGTAAATTGAAATGGAATTCTCATTGATAAAGCCAGCCATGAATGGACAATATTGTTACCGTCACCTACATATGTTATTTTAAGATTATCTAAATTTCCACGATGTTCTAAAATAGTTAGTATGTCGGCCATAATTTGGCATGGGTGATTAAAATCTGTTAGCCCATTAATTACCGGAACAGTAGAATATTTTGCAAGTTCTACAATATGTTTATGATCAAATAACCTTGCCATAATCATATCATTATATCTACTTAATACTCTACCTATATCAGCAATTGATTCTCTTTTTCCAATCCCAATATCATTAGGACCTAAAAATAAGGCATGGCCTCCTAATTTATAAAACCCTGTCTCAAAGGATACTCTAGTACGTGCTGATGGCTTAGCAAAAATCATAGCTAATGTTTTACCTTCTAATGGTTTATATTTTTTGTTTTCTGACCATCTTTTCTTAATCCACCGTGCTAGTTCTAAAGTTTCCCATACTTCTTCAGTTGTAAAATCAGTAATGTGTAAAAAATCTCTTTTCATTTTCTATATTTTTTTATTTTTTTATGGTTTATAATATATACTTTCTTAAATCTTCATCCTCAGAAATATTTTTCAATCTTTCTTGAACAATTTTTTTATTAATAACAATTTTTTTTATCTTAATATTTGGCAAATCAAATAAAACTTCCTCTAGAAGACTCGTCATAACAGTATGAAGCCTTCTTGCACCTATATTTTCCATTTCATGATTTAATTCAAATGAAATAGCTGCAATTTTATTTATCGCATCTTTTTCAAATTCTAGTTTTACCCCTTCTGATTTTAATAATTCTATATATTGAATAATTAAAGCATTCTTAGGCTTAGTAAGGATCTTTACAAAGTCTGTTTTAGATAAATTATTCATTTCTACTCTAATTGGAAACCTTCCTTGCAACTCTGGGATAAGATCTGACGGTTTACTAATATGAAACGCTCCTGCTGCTATAAATAGAATATGATCCGTTTTAATTTGACCATATTTTGTACTTACGGTACAGCCCTCAACAACTGGCAAAATATCTCTTTGAACGCCTTCTCTTGAAATATCAGGTCCATTAGCATTATCACTACCCGCAATTTTGTCAATTTCGTCTAAAAATACAATTCCACTTTCCTCAACATTCTTAATTGCAATTCTTATAACATCATTCATATCAATTAATTTTTCTGCTTCTTCTTTAATATATATTTCTCTAACATCTTTAACAGGCAACTTTTGAGATTTATTTTGTTTTGGAACCACATTACTTAGCATATCTTGAATATTACCTACCATATCATCCATTCCTACAGGTCCCATAACTTGCATCATAGGTAGTTTGTTTTGCTTTGTTTTAATTTTTATTATTTTTTCATCATATTTTCCGCTTAATAGATTTTCCTTTAGTTTATTTCGAGTTCTATCTATTCTATTTTGATCATCTTCATTCTTAGAATTCTTTTGAGGAAACAAATGATCTAAAATTCTATCATTTGCATTATTTAAAGCCATCTCTTTTACATTTTTTTCTTTATTAGCCTTAATTTGTTTTACTGAAACCTCTAATAAATCTCTTATCATTGATTCAACATCCCTACCTACATACCCTACTTCAGTAAATTTTGAAGCTTCAATTTTTATAAATGGAGCATCAACAAGAACAGCTAATCTTCTAGATATTTCAGTTTTTCCAACTCCTGTAGATCCTATGAGAATTATATTATTGGGGCTAATTTCATTTCTTAATGGCATAGCAACTTGTTGACGACGCCATCTGTTACGTAAAGCTATCGCCACTGATTTTTTTGCTTGACTTTGACCAATTATGTATTTATCAAGCTCCCTTACAATTTTTTTTGGTGTTAGTTTTTTCATTTAGATTCTAGTATGGTTATATTTTCATTTGTATAAATACAGATTTCTGCAGTTATTTGCAAAGCTTTTTTAACAATTAAATTTGGTTTCTTTTCTCCAGCTTTAATAAATGCTCTAGCAGCTGCTAAAGCATATCCCGAGCCGCTACCAATTGATATAATATTATCATCTGGCTCAATTACATCTCCTGATCCTGATAATAGATATGATTTGTTTTTATCCATAATGGCTAATAAAGCATCTAATTCTCTTAAAATTTTATCTGTTCTCCATTCTTTTGCCATTTCAATTACAGCTTTTTGTAAATTCCCATTAGATTCAGTTAATTTACCTTCAAATTTTTCAAATAGAGACATTGCATCTGCAACAGCTCCAGCAAATCCTCCAATTATTTTCCCATCTTGAAAACTACGTACTTTAATGGCCTTTGATTTCATTTGAATATCTCCAACGGTCACTTGTCCATCACCTCCAATTGCCAGTTTGTTTCCAATACGAACGCCTAAAATTGTAGTACCATGAAATTTATTTTCTTTCATATTTATCCTATTTTTTTTCTTAGCCTAGAAGTAGGCAGTTTTAATTCTTCCCTATATTTACTTACAGTTCTACGAGCTATTTTATATCCTTCATTATTTAATATTTTAGTTAATTCTTCATCACTAATAGGATGCAATTTATCTTCCGAATGAATGATTTTTTTAAGATACTTTTTAACTATAGTATTTGAAATCATTGTACCATCTTTTTTAGAAATACTTTCTGAAAAAAATGATTTTAGTTCTTTAATTCCCCAAGGTAATTGAACATAACGTCCATTAGTGACTCTACTAATAGTTGAAATATCCATATTAATATCTATAGCAACATCTTTTAAAATCATTGGAATTAATTCTCTATTATCATCTTCAAAATAATTCTTTTGTCTGTTTATAATAGATTCCATAACCTTAATAATTGTGTTCTTTCTTTCTTTAATTGCAGCTATAAACCAACTAGCTGAATCAATTTTTTTCTTTAAATAATTTTTAACTTCACTTTTATTGTTTTTATCACTTAACATATCTAAATATTTATTACTTATTTGTAATGGTGGTAATTCACTACCTTGGACTTGTATTTCCCATTTCTCATGATTTTTAAAAACTGATAAATCTGGTACTATCGTATCTTTTCCTAGGGAATCCTCCTCTTCTCTTGGGCTAGGATTTAATTTTGATATAAAATTGATAGCATCCTCTAATTCTTTTTTAGAACATTTTAAATTATTAATAATTTGATTATATCGTTTATTAACAAAATCATTAAAGTAATTTTTTAAAATCAAAGTAGCAAATTTATTTGAGTTTCTAACTTCTGATTGAGCCAACAAACACTCTCTTATATCTCTAGCTGCTAAACCAGGGGGGTCTAGATGTTGAATAATTGACATCACTTGTAAAATACTGTCTTCTGAACATTCTAAACGATCTGCGAGCAATATTGGGTCTATTTTAAGATATCCTTGTTCATCTAAATTTCCTAATATTTCTTTTGCTATATTTAATTTATTCTCCCCTACATTAGCATCAATCAACTGTTCTAAATATTTTTCTAATATTGTTTTTTTTGAAACTAGAGTGAAATCTTTCTCACCATCTATATGTTTTGGAATCATAGGTTCATAGCTATCTGGATCACCTAATAGTTCTTCAATGTCAAACTCTTCATCATCACTTTGACCGTCAGTAACTTCTAAATCGGAATCAAAATATTCTTCATTATCTATTAATTCTAATGCCGGGTTAATCTCTAACTCCTTTAAAATTTTTTGTTCTAAAGCTGGCATACCCATTTGCAAAACTTTTGCTTGAATAACTTGTTGAGGTGTTAAATTTTGACTTAATTCTTGATTTTGTGATATTTTAGACACTATGAATCAAGCTCCATTTTAAATTTATTACCAAGATATAGTTTTCTTGTTTGTTCATCTTCAATCAATTCCTTCGCAGTACCCGTTTTAAGTATATCACCTTCATACAAAAGATATGCTCTATCAGTAATAGTTAATGTCTCACGTACATTGTGATCAGTAATTAATACACCAATATCTCTTGATTTTAATTCATAAATTATTTTTTGTATTTCTTCAACAGCAATGGGATCTATTCCTGCAAATGGCTCATCTAATAAAATAAAATTGGGGCTCATTACAAGTGAGCGTGCTATTTCTGTTCTTCTTCTTTCTCCCCCTGATAATGTAGCCGCAATATTCTTTCTAATATGACATATAGAAAATTCTTCTAATAACTTCTCTAATTTTATAGATTGATCATCTTTACTTAGATCCGTCATTTCCAACACTAATTTTATATTATCTTCTACAGATAGCTTAGTAAATACTGATGGTTCTTGTGATAAGTAACCAATTCCATAGTTTGCTCTTTTATACATAGGGAAATTTGTTATATCTGTATCATCTAAGAATACTCTTCCACTAGATGGTTTGATTATTCCGGTTAGCATATAAAAAGTTGTGGTTTTTCCAGCCCCATTCGGTCCGAGCAAACCTACAATCTCTCCACGATGTAAATTAATTGATAAAGATTTTACAACTTTACGGTTACTATATATTTTACAAATATTATTTGCATTCAAATTATTATAATAATTCTTATTCAGTTATCTTCTCCCTGGTTATACCATGTGGTTTGTATACTTTATAATTTGCTAAATCCATATCAGATTGAAATCCAATGCCATACATTGTATCTCCTTCATCTGTTGTAAATCTGACAGAATCATTAGAAGTAACTAACTTGTATTGATTATCCCACAATAGTAATTGAGTTGAAAGAGTAAAATTACTATCAGAAATTATATTAACATTACCAATAGCTTTAAAATTATTATTGTTTTCATCGATTTTAGCTGAATCAGAAAACAATTTGCTTATATGCTCTCCATTTTCATTGAAAAAATCCACCTTGACATTTCCAATTAGAATTGCATTTTCATTATCATGTTTTATAAGTTTATCTGATGTTGCAATTATAGAATTATATTTTGCCCTACTAATAATAATTTTTGGATTAAGTATAATATTCTCAATATGATTATTATCAGTAACGCTAGAATCTATTTCACTCCTTCTGCATGATATGATTATAATAAAAATAAAAATGATTGCTTTCATGATTTGTATATATTCTTCTCCATTTTTTTTATAATAATATCAAACCTACCTTGATTAAATAATATTAGTTCTACAACTTCTAATAACACACCTTCTCCACCTTTTTTTATAGTTACATAGTCAGCTATATTCTTAACCATATTATTACCATTAGGTACTGTTATTGGAAGACCTACCTCCTTCATTACGGGTATATCTATATAACTATCACCAACATAAGCTACTTCTTGGGAATTCACATTATATTTTTTGCATAATTCATAATAATCTGATAATTTATTTAGTGACCCCTGATAGCAATCATTTATCTTTAATTCTTTTGCTCTTATTGAAGTTGCTTTAGAGAAACGACCAGATATCAAAGCTAATGGTAGTTTGGCTAATCGAGCAAAAGCAGCTCCAGTTCCATCCTCAATGCTGAATCTTTTATATTCTTCTCCACTCGAACTAATAAAAATAGAACCATCCGTAAGTACACCATCAACATCGAAAATCAGCAATTTAATTCGATTTATTTTATCTAGAATTTTATTACTTAGTTGCATTATACTTATCCGCAGCAAAAATAAAATCTGAAAATAATGGATGTACATCAACTATTCTACTCTTCAATTCTGGGTGAAACTGAACCCCCAAAAACCATGGATGATCTTTAATTTCTATAATTTCTACAAGATTTAATTTTTTATTTATACCACTTAATACCAGACCACTTGACTCTAATATTTTTACAAATTTATTGTTTACTTCAAATCTATGTCTATGTCTTTCATATATTATTTTTTTCTTATATGCCTTATATGCTTTAGTCCCAGATTTAATATTACATTTATATGATCCTAATCTCATAGTAGCACCTTTAGATTTAACTCTTTTTTGTCCATACATTAAATCAACAACAGGTTTTACAGTCTTTCTATCAAACTCAGTACTATTTGCATTTTTTAAATTGCATTTGTTCCTAGCAAAATCAATTATTGCGCATTGTAGACCTAAACAAATACCAAAAAATGGAATATTATTCTCTCTTGCAAACTTTGAAGATAATATTTTACCTTCTATACCTCTATCTCCAAAACCACCTGGTATTAATATTCCATCTACATCAAAAAATATTTTTTCAAGTTCTTTCGATTTTTCTAGCTTTTCAGTATCAATCCATTTCACATTTACTTCAACATTGTTTTTTATACCTGCATGAATAAACGCCTCTAAAATACTTTTATATGCATCATGTAAGCTATTATATTTTCCACATACTGCAATATTAACTGAATTCTTTGGATTTTTATAAAAATGAATAGATTTTTTTAATAATTCTAAGTTTCCATTACTTGCTTTTTTTATTAAACCTAATAAATTTAATATCACACTATCAAAGCCTTGATTATTTAATATAATTGGGATCTCATAGATTGTATCAACATCAGGTGATTCAAAAACATGATCCATTTTAACATTACAGAATAAACTTAATTTCTTTTTAAGTTTTTTGTTTAAATGATGATTGTTTTCTGTTCTACAAACTAATAAATCAGGCTCTAGTCCAATTTCCCTTAATCTCATAACGCTGTGCTGAGTAGGTTTAGTTTTCATCTCTCCTGCAGCATAAATAAAAGGCAATAATGTTGTATGAATAACTAAAACATTTTCTTTACCTTTTTCTAAAATTAATTGTCTTATCGCTTCATAAAATGGCTGACCTTCAATATCACCAACTGTACCACCAACTTCTGTTATTACTACATCAAATTTACGTCGCGGATTAACATCTACAATTCTTCTTTTAATTTCATCAGTAATATGTGGAATTACTTGTATTGTTTCACCTAAATAATCTCCTTTTCTTTCCCTCTGCAGGACATCCCAATAAATTTTACCTGAAGAGGTTGTATTATCTTTACTCAAAGACTCCCCAATAAAACGCTCATAATGACCTAAATCCAAATCTGTTTCTGATCCATCATCCAAAACAAAAACTTCTCCATGCTGATATGGATTCATAGTTCCTGGATCTACATTTAAGTATGGATCTAATTTATGAATAGTTATTTTAAGGCCCACTGTTTTCAATAAAAAACCAATTGAAGATGCAATTATACCCTTACCTAAACCAGATAAAACCCCACCAAAAACGAATATATATTTCACTGGTTGTTTTTTCATAATTTTCCTTTAAAATTAATTTCTCATTAAATTTTCATTCAATGTAAATATATCTTAAACAATTTATATATATTTTACAATTATATATTATTGAGAAACTCTCTAGGGTTAAAATTAAAACAATTACCCATTATTGTTTAATATTTTATATGCATTTTTGAGTGATTATTAAAATATTATTTTATAAATTGTAGCCTTAAAATAATAATATTTATGAGCAGTATCAGCCAATTATTAACAGAAAAACCACTTCAAGCGAATATTTTAAAAATAGCAGGTGAGATCGGTCAAGATGAGAATATTCCTGTATATGTTGTTGGAGGCTATGTTAGAGATGCTTTATTAAATAAAAACAATAAAGATATTGACATTGTAGTTGAAGGGAATGCTTTATTTTTTGCAAAAAAATTAGCTCAATTATTAAATATTCAATATACAATTGATTTTGATAAATTTGGAACTGCTCGTATTCCTCATCCTGAGATAGAAATTGAAGTAGCTACAGCTAGGAGTGAATCTTATTCTTCAGAATCCAGAAAACCTCATATTAAAGAATCTACTATTGAAAATGATATGTCTAGAAGAGATTTTACAATGAATGCTATTGCAGCATCACTCCATCCAGATAATTTTGGTGAATTACTTGATCCATACAAAGGTATAAAAGATCTTCAGAAACAATTAATCATAACTCCCCTTGATCCAGATGAGACGCTTAATGATGACCCATTACGCATGTTAAGGGCCATTCGTTTTGCTGCACAACTTAATTTCAATATTGCTTCTAATGTACTAGATAGTATTTCTAGAAAATATAAAAGGATGGATATTGTATCATGGGAAAGAATAACTTCTGAAATTATAAAAATTTTATCTACTCCCAAACCAAGTATTGGGTTTTATTTACTTAAAGAAACAGGATTATTATCTTATGTATTCCCAGAACTTGATATAATGTCAGGTATTGAAAAAATAAATGGCAAGGGACATAAAGATGTTTTTATTCATACTTTACAAGTCGTAGATAATGCTGCAAACTTATCTAAAAAAATGGAAGTCAGATTTGCTGCACTTGTTCATGATATTGCTAAACCCAATACTAAAAAATATGATCCTATAAAAGGCTGGACATTTCATGGTCATGAAGAAATTGGAAGAAGAATGCTAAAGAAAGTTGCGTCAAGGATGAAATTATCAAACCATCTAAGAGATTATCTTATGATATTGACCAAATTACACCTACGTCCAATTACGCTAGCTATGAAAGGCATCACAGATTCTGCAATTAGGCGTGTCATGGCTGAAGCGAAAGATGACATAGATGACTTAATGATACTCTGTCGAGCAGATATTACAACCAAAAATCCTATTAAAGTAAAAAAATACATGGGAAATTTTGAAAAAGTAGAGAAGTTAATGCAAGATGTTAAATTACGTGATGAAATGAGAGCGTTTCAATCGCCTATAAAAGGTGAAGAAATTATGAAAATATTTGATTTAAAACCTGGGAAAGTAGTTGGTCAATTTAAAAATGCAATAGAAGAAGCTATTTTAGATGGAAAAATTCCTAATGAATATGATGCTTCTTATGATTACATGTTGAAAATAAAAGATGACATATTAATTTAAATTTATGCAGACATAATAACAGCAACCATATTAGTGATATCTAAAATATTTAATTCCCCATTTTTATCTAAATCTAATTTAAATAAGCTAAGCATATTTAATGGTTGCTGATTAAATAAAATTTCATTAGATAAATAAATAATATCTAATATATTAATCAAATTATCTAAATTTGAATCACCAGCCAATAAACTTATTTCAAAATCCCATTCCTCTTTTCTTACTTTATAATTATTATGAACAGGAAAATGAAGCTCAAGTAATATATTTTTTTCATAATCAACTTCAGTAATAACGGATCCATTTATTTCACCCATTAAGGTTCCCCAATTAATTAGAGTGTTACCATTAATCAATCGTTGTGCGCTACCCATAGCAAGTCCACAGTAATTTTGCGGATGTGTATATTCCCATATAAGTGTTGCAGTTTTATTTATCTCATCTATTTCGTATTCTAAAACCCTTGAAATAGGTGTGCTATGCTCATTTCCATTATCAAAAATCATTAAATTTCCATTTTCTAACCTTCTAGCATCATGCTGTTTAGTAAATCCGTTTAGAGGGTCATTTATTATAGTAAATTCATTCTGGGGCCCTCCAAACCTCCATATCACACTTCCTGAATTTCTATTAATTTTTAGTATTTCACTGCTTCGCCTATTAGACAGAATTAAATTTTCATCATAATCAACTTCAATGCTATTACCATGCATCCATGTAATCTGTTCTTGAGTTAAATTAAGATTTGTATACTCTGATATATCTAAATGATCCCATGCCTCCCATTCAAATAATAATTCATGATTTTGATTAAATTCTTGTATTATTAATTGAGAAAAAATAATTGCTTCTGGATGTCCATTTTCTACAATTTGACTCATATCGACTTCTAATGAATCATATGCCTGTAAAATATAGTTTCCATTATTCAAAAAACGCATATCGTGATAATCAGTAGCATGATTTAAACACGATACTGTATCAACTTCATTCATTAATTCATCTAGTATAATAAAATATGCACCTTGTTTATGGAAATAAGTTAAATGATCATTATTAACTTTAAAATCTAATCCCATAGGGCCACTATTTACATACCATTTTTCTGTAAGATTAGAATCTAATATTGCCATATATCTATCTGATTCTGATGACATTAAATGAATAAATAAATTAGCTGGATAAGGATTATCATTAACTATAATATTAAATTCAGGAAAATTTCTATCCTCTGAAAACATTATATTAAATATAACTATGATTAATAACTTTTTTAACATTTTATACCCACTAGAACAAATGTAATTTAAAAAAAAACCCCCAACATAATGTTAGGGGTTTTTTTATTATACATACATTTTATGTATTTATTTAAGAAGCATTAACTTCTGAGTAGCAATGCTACCACTAGTTTCAGCTTTTATCATATACAATCCACTTGCTGTATTACTTGCATCCCAAGTAAAGTTATAGCTATCTGCATTAAGATGTCCTTCATACAAATTAGCTACTACTTGTCCCATAAGATTATAAATCTTTAGAGATACAAAGCCATCATTTGGCATACTTAATTCAACCGATGTTGTTGGGTTGAAAGGATTTGGATATGCTTTACTTAAGCCAAACTCACGAGGTGTTACATTAATGTCAACTAATAGAGCTTCACCATTTGCAGTACCAGCTATTATTTCAGTGATTTCAAATTCACCTACTGAAGTAAATAGTTCATTAGTTTCATTATTGATTACAACTACTTTAGTTGTAGTACCTACTGTATGAGCTTTAGCTATAAAGCCAGCTTCTGTTACATTAATTTCAAAATCAGCTTCATGCTCAAGTGTAATTTCAAAAGCAACAAACCCATCCGCTTCATAAGTCAAACCTTCACTGGTTTGATTTAAGCTTACAGTATTTGCTTTTTGTAAACTAGACTCTGATTTATTAAGACTAGATTCTTTATTTGGTCTAATAAATTCAGGTTCATTTACTTTAATCACTTTTGGATTTCTATCTAATCCAGCTTTTGCTTTCTTAACTACTGGAGCTTGTGCTTCAATTGGCTCTACAGAATACTTTTTAGCAGAAATTGCTTCATGGTTTGATGAATTATATACTGTATAGTCATCATTGTCTTCATCTACACCACCTTCATCACATTCATCTGCATAACCGCATTCTTCTAGACCTTCATCAGAACCATCTGCACAATCAGCACCCCAACTAGCATTACAGAATTCACTTGATCCATCACAATAGTAACTAGCTGGTATACAAGATCCATCATCACAAGTAAACTGATCATCTGCACAACCTGTATCATCACCATCATCTCCACCACAGTCTCCACCATCATTGTCATAGCAAGTTAAATCACAACCATATGCTTGATCTTCACAGTCGGCAAAACCATCGCCAATCCAGTTTTCTGGACAGCAATCATCATCAGCACAATCTTCAACATAGCCTTCTGCACAACCGCAATCAACGCCACAATATGATTCTTCACCTTCATCACATACACCATCACCACATTCACTTGTATCACCAGGACATGCACATCCAGAACAATCCCAGCTATAGTTATTTTCTAATTGAGCACAGTTAATACCATATTCTTCCCATGCAGTATCACAGCATTCACTACCATAATTTGTGAAATCAAATTCACAATCAGAACAATTTTCGCTTGATTCAGGTTCAGAACAATCAACGCCTTCAGATTCACATGTTGAACAATCAAAGCCATATCCTAACAATTCATAACAAGTATAGCCATAACCTAACCAATATCCACATTCAGTATCTTCACAAGTTTCAACATAAGATAAAATTGCTTCAACCATAGGTATAACATCTAAAATGTTTACTGAACCGTCACCATTTAAATCACCTATAACGATATCACAATCTGATGGAGCTGCTTCTTCAAGTATAAAGCCAATCGCAATAATAATATCAGAAACATTCAATGAGCCGTCTGTATTGAAGTCACCATCACAGTCATCTGAGCCAAATGGCACACCACAACAATCTAAACATGAAGTTCCATCACCATTACATTCACCACATACATCAATACAATCACCACCATCGCAGTCATAACATGATAAATCAGCACCATATAATTGATCAGTGCCATCACAGTAGCCATCACCTACCCAGCCACCAGTCCAGCATTCACCTGATCCATCACAATCATCAACTCCATCACCGTAAGGTACACCAAAACAATCAGCGCATGAAGAATTGTCACCATAACATACTCCGCAATCATCCATTGCAGCATTATTTCCTTGACAATCACCACAATCATCTAAACAGTCACCACCATCACAATCAAAGCAAGTAAAATCGTAACCCCAAGCTCCATCATCACAGTAAGTATCTCCTATCCAAGAAAGATAATAACTATCAGTACATGTACCAATACAATCTAAGAATCCATCACCATATGGTACACCAAAACAGTCAGCACATGAAGAATTATCACCAGCACAAACACCACATTCATCTACTACTGCATCACCACCCCAAGTACCTTCACAATCTTGTACACAGTCATTGGATGAGTCATCATCACATGTACCACAATTATCTTCTACTGCATCACCACCAAATTCACCAGCACAATCTGCCTGACAATCATTAGAAGAGTCGTTATCGCATGTACCACAGTTATCTTCTACTGCATCACCACCCCAAGTACCTTCACAATCTTGTACACAGTCATTGGATGAGTCATCATCACATACTCCACATTCATCAATTTCTGCTGTAGATCCACAAGCGTTATCACA
>CAYFHL010000028.1:0-13852 GCA_964342955.1 uncultured bacterium | reverse complement strand
ACCTCGACCAGCCATATTAGTAGATATTGTTATAGCAGATTTTTGACCAGCCCGTCTAACAATATCAGCTTCACTTTGATGTTGTTTAGCATTTAAAACATTATGTGGTATTTTTGATCGACGCAACATTCTAGATAAAGTTTCAGACTCTTCAACTGAAGTTGTTCCAACTAAAACAGGCTGTCCCTTTTGAAATAATTTTTTTAATTTTTCAATTACCGCATTATACTTTTCTCTTTTAGTTCTATAAACTAAATCATTATTATCTTTTCTAAGAATTGTTTTGTTTGTTGGGATTTCTACAACATCTAATTTATAAATTTCCATAAACTCATGTGATTCCGTAATGGCAGTACCTGTCATTCCAGATAGTTTCTCATACATTCTAAAATAATTTTGAATTGTTATTGTTGCCATTGTTTGTGTTTCTTTTTCAATACTAACTTGCTCTTTTGATTCTAAAGCTTGATGCAATCCATCACTAAATCTTCGCCCGTGCAGCACTCTGCCAGTATGTTCATCGACTATTAAGACTTTACCATCTTGAACAATATATTCTACATCTTTTTCATATAGAGAATAAGCCCTTAATAGCTGATTAATAGAATGGATACGATCGCTTCTTTCAGAATGTAAAACTTGTGCTTCTTCTTTTTTTGATAATATTTGATTCTTTGTTAGTCCTGATGTATTTTCAATATCATGATAGATCTCACCAATATCAGGTATAACAAAATTTTCAGGATCATCTGGCGATAGAAATGAACGTCCTTTCTCAGAAAGATCAATGACATGAGCCCTTTCATCTATACTAAAATAGAGCTCTTCATCAATTTCATTCATTTTTTTATCTCTAATAAATTCACTTTCTATCTTGTGAACTAATTGTTGAGTACCTTGCTTTTGGAAAACTTTCATCAATCTTTTATTTTTTGGTGCACCCCTTGATGCCATTAGCAATTTTATTCCAGCTTCATGCTCATCTTTATCTAAAATTTCTTCTGCCTGAGAAACAAGCTTATTAACTAACTGAGTTTGTTTGGAAATTATTGTTTTAATACTATTACGCCATTTTGTATACTGTTGATTTGATGGAGCATCTACATTACCTGAAATAATAAGAGGAGTCCTTGCTTCATCAATCAAAACAGAATCAACTTCATCAACAATTGCAAAAAAGTGATTTTTTTGTACTTGCTCATCAGGCTTAATACACATATTATCTCGTAAATAGTCAAAACCAAACTGAGAATTTGTTCCATAAGTGATGTCTTTTTCATACATCATTTTTCTTTCTGTATTATTCATCTGATTAAGAATACAGCCTACACTCAAACCAAGATAATTATATATTAAACTCATCCATTGACTATCTCTTTCGGCCAAATAGTCATTCACTGTTATTACATGCACTCCTTTACCTGTAATAGCATTAAGAATAATGGGCATTGTGGCAACTAAAGTTTTTCCCTCTCCTGTTTTCATTTCAGAAATTTTACCTTCATGTAAAACAATTCCACCTAAGAGCTGAACATTAAACGGAATCATTTCCCATTTCATCTTTTGACCCATTACATTATATTCCGTGCCCATTAATTGCTTACATGCACTTTTAATTATTGCAAAGACCTCATACAAATGTTCATCTAAATACTGATTTTCAAATTTTTGAAGTGATTCATCAATATCATTAGATTCAAAATTCTTATCCAAGAGTGTCTTTCTTTCAATATCAAGTTTCTCTTGAAGATTTTGACGAATAGAGTTGAACCGTTTTTTTAATTCCTCTCCATTAAGGTTCTTAAATTCATCATATAAGGTATTTATTTTTTGAACCCTAGGGAGAAGCTCTTTCAAATCTCTATCTGATTTTTTTCCAAAAATGCCGGTAACAATTTTTGCAAAAAGATTCATTTAAATCTTTATTTCTCCTTTCATTAAATCATTATATATAGAATCTAAAATACCATTTACAAAACTACTACTATCATTTGTACTAAATTCTTTAGCTATCTCAACACCCTCTGTTATAGAAACCTTTGGTGGTACTTCCTCTATGTACAACATTTCTGATAGAGACATCCTTAATATTAATTTGTCAATTAGTGCTATTCTATTTAAATCCCAATTTCTTGATTTATTTTTTATAAAGCCATCAATTGATTCAACTTTATCAATAGTTAAATCACATAATTTCTTTCCATAATCAATGACTTGCTTTTTTAATACGACAGTATCATCCAGCATATGCTTATAGGTCGTTTTAGGGTCTGAACCAGAAATCTCATACGCATAAATACCCTGCAATGCTAATATTCTTGCATATCTCTTTTCTTTTGATGTCAAGGAAGCCATTTTTAATATTTAACTATAAGATTATAATTTAAACTCTACGGAAATATCTGTTTAATCCATCCAAATTTATCTTCTTTATTCTCAGTTTGAATTGCTTGGATAATTTTTCTTAATTCTTTTGTTATAGGCCCAATATCCTTATTGATACTATAAGTTGTTTCATCTATAGTAACTTGACCAATGGGAGTAACAACAACTGCAGTCCCAGTACAAAATGCTTCATCAGCCTCTATTAAATCGGTTATACTTACGTCGGTTTCTTTAATTTTCATACCTAATAATTCTTTCGCAATATGTAAAACAGAATCTCTAGTAACACCCGGTAAAATTGAACCACATAACCTAGGGGTATATAAAACATTATTTTTAATAACAAACAAATTCGCTGATCCGACCTCTTCAATAAGATTTTCATTGCTTGCATTTAAATATATTACTTCATCAAAGCCCTCTTGGATTGCTAACTCCCTAGGATATAATGATGCAGAATAGTTTCCAATAGCTTTTGCATTACCAATACCTTTAGGAGCGGCTCTATGAAATGCTCTTGTGATTTTTAAATTCAGCGGTCTTACACCATTTTTGAAATATGGCCCTACTGGAGAAACAAAAATCAAAAAAGTATATGAAGGGGCTGGTTTTACTCCTAATACGGGGCCAGTTCCCCACGCAACAGGACGTACATATAGACTTCCTTTATCACTCGGAGGAATATAATCAATATTATCTTTTACTACTTCATTTATTGCATCAAAAAACATATCTGTTTTCAATGGTGGAATACAAATACGTTTACATGAACGATGAAATCGAAGAGCATTATTTTCTAATCTAAAAGAGACAACTCTATCCTTTGAAGTTCTATAAATTTTTACACCTTCAAAAACACCTTGGCCATAATTTAATACTCCAGCCGCTGGCGAAATTTTTATATCCCCATATGGGACTAATGAACCCTTTCTCCACACTCCATCAGTTGTTGTAGTTGCAACATACATGCTTCTTGTTGGATAAATGTTAAAGCCTAAATCATCCCAATCTATATTTTGCAATAATTTTTTATTATTCACACTCTCTTGCTCCAAAATAGTATTCATAATATATATCCTTTCTATAAATATTAACCATTTTTTAAAAGATGCCTTGCTATCACTACTCTCTGAATTTCAGATGTGCCTTCATAAATTTGAGTTATTTTTGCATCTCTCATTAATCTTTCAACTCCAGATTCTTGCATATATCCATACCCACCGTGTATTTGAACACAATTTATTGAAGCTTTCATAGCTGTTTCAGATGCAAAAACTTTAGCCATTGATGCTAAATGACTATAATCTTTTTTATTATCTTTTAACCATGCTGCTTGGCGAGTTAAAAGCCTAGAAGACTCTATTTCTATCGCCATATCTGCTAATTTAAATTGTATCCCCTGAAAAGAAGAAATAGATTTATTGAATTGACTTCTTTCTTGTGAATATTTGATACTTGCATCTAAACTTGCCTGGGCTATTCCTAAAGCCTGAGAAGCAATACCAATTCTTCCTCCATCTAAAGTACTAAGAGCAATATTGAAACCCTCTCCCTCTTTTCCAATCAGATTTTTTTTTGAAATTTTTGCATTGTCAAAATATAATTCACAAGTGTCAGATGATCTAATCCCTAGCTTATTCTCTGCCTTCCCTACTTCAAATCCGTCTATTCCTTTTTCAATCAAAAAACATGATATACCTTTATATCCCAAATTAGAATCAGTTTTTGCAAATATAATAACATAATCACAATTAATTCCATTTGTTACCCAATTTTTTGTTCCATTAACAATGTAATAATCATCCTCTTTTCGTGCTGTTGTAATCATATTTGAAGCATCTGATCCAGACTGTGGCTCAGATAGACTAAAAGCTCCTAACTTGTTCCCCAAAGATAATACTTTTAAATATTTTTCCTTAATATGCTCGCTACCGTATTTTTCCAATACTGAGCAAACTAAAGAATTGTTAACAGACATTATAACTGAAGCTGAAGCATCAATTCTAGAAATCTCTTCTATTGCAATCGTATACGAAATAGCATCCATTCCACTTCCATTCCATTTTGGATCAACCATCATTCCCATAAAACCTAATTCACCCATTTTTTTTACAGCTTCAGAAGGCCATATTTTCTTTTCATCTCGTTCAATTGCATCAGGCAGTAATTCATTAATGGCAAATTCTCTTGCGGTTTTTTGAACAGCAATTTGTTCTTGAGATAACTCAAAGTTCATAATTATAAAATCCTTTCCCTGTCTTTTTCCCTAGAAATCCGCTACTAACCATTTTTTCAAGAAGAACACACGGCCTATATTTTGAATCATTAAAACCAGTATATAAAACCTTCATAATATCTAAACAAACATCTAAACCTATCAAATCTGCTAATCTTAATGGTCCCATAGGATGAGACATACCAAGGCGCATAATTTCATCAATGGATTCTTTAGTAGCTACATTCTGATCTAAACAAAATATTGCCTCATTAATCATTGGCATTAATATTCTGTTTGATACGAAACCAGGGTAATCATTACATTGAATTGGAACTTTATTTATTGTATGTGATAAATCTATTATTTTTTTTGTGGTTTCCTTTGATGTATGGATTGTATTTATAACTTCAACTAACTTCATAACTGGCACAGGGTTCATAAAATGCATGCCAATTACTCTTTCCGGTCTTTTAGTTTTTGAAGCTAAATTAGATATAGAAATTGAAGAAGTATTCGTAGCCAAAATAGTTGATTCCTTGCATATAGAATCTAACTTTTTAAACAAATTAACTTTTAAATCATATTTTTCAGGTATTGCTTCAACCACTAAATCTACTAAACTCAAATCTTCCATTTTAGTTGAGAGCTTGATATTATTCATTGCACTATCAAACTGCTTATTAGTTATTTTTTTTTTAGATAATTGTTTATTTAAGTTTCTCTTTATATTCAGTAGTGCCTTCTTCAAAATTTCTTGATTAATATCTATTAATACTACTTTTATATCAGACAATGCAATTATGTGTGCAATACCATTGCCCATTGTACCAGAACCCACTACCCCTATTAACGACTCTTTCATTTTACCCCTAAATTTTCAATAATTAATGCACAAGCTTCTCCTCCTCCAATACAGATAGATGCAAGTCCATATTTCTTGTTTTTTTGTTCGAGGGCAGAAATTAAAGTAACTAAAATACGAGCTCCTGAGGCTCCTATCGGATGTCCTAGAGATACAGCTCCACCAAATATATTTACCTTTTTATGAGATATAGAATGTTGATCCATTGTATATAAAACTACATTTGAAAAAGCTTCGTTAATTTCAAAAAGATCTATATCTTCAATGGACATATCTGATTTTTCTAGGACCTTACTAATCGATTTACATGGGGCTTTAGTAAAATATAATGGATCTTGAGCCACTGTAGTTTGGGCAATGATTTTACATAATGGTTTAATATTTAATTCGTCAGCCTTTTGTCTTGACATTAAAACTAAAGCTGCTGCTCCATCATTTATACTACTTGCATTACCAACTGAAATAGTACCCTCCTTTTCAAATACAGGCTTAAGCTTGCTTAGATTATCCAATTTTACTCTTTCAGGCTCCTCATCCTTATTAATAGTAACTATACTTCCATTTTTTTGAGGTATATCAATAGGAATAATCTCTGGTTTAAAATATCCCTTCTTAATAGAATTTATTGAGCGATTATATGATTCTTTAGCAAAATCATCCTGAATTTTTTTGCTATATTCTTGCTCTTTAGCTAAGACTTCAGCACAGTTACCCATCGGAAGGTTACTATATGCATCAATTAACCCATCGTGAAAAATACCATCAACAACCTTTTTATCGCCTAATCTCATTCCTTTTCTCGCATCAAACAAATAATATGGAACTTGACTCATATTTTCCATACCACCAGCAACCACGACTTCTGAATTATTTAATTTTATAGATTGATCTGCCAGCATAACCGCCTTTAATCCTGAACCACATACTTTATTAATAGTTAAGCATTCAACAGAATTATCTAATCCTGCATAAATACTTGATTGCCTTGCTGGGGCTTGTCCTTCTCCAGCTAGCAAAACGTTGCCTAAAATGACTTCCTCAACTATACTTGGTTTAATGTTGGAACGTTGAATTGATGATTTTATTACAATGGAACCTAGCTTTGTTGCAGGGATACTACTTAAAAGACCTTGAAAACTTCCAATTGGTGTTCTAGCATATCCAACAATTACAGTTTCATTTATCATAACCTACCTAGCTCTACCTTTCTTATTACTTAAAGCATAAGCTTTAATAATTCTCTTTACTAAATTATGACGCACAACATCATTTTCATCAAAGTACACAAAATCTATTCCATCAATATTTTTGATGACTTCAGTCGCATTTACTAATCCTGAAGCTTTATCAGCATCTAAATCTATTTGAGTTATATCTCCAGTAATGATTGCTTTAGAAGTGACACCAAGCCTAGTTAGAAACATTTTCATCTGCATTGGAGTGACATTTTGTGCTTCATCTAAAATAATAAATGAATTATTTAAAGTTCGCCCACGCATATATGCTAATGGAGCTATCTCTATTGTCATTTGGTCTAAATACACTTTTAGTTTATCACGTGGAATCATATCATTAAGAGCATCGTATAGTGGCGTTAAATATGGATCAACTTTCTCTTTCAAATCTCCAGGCAAAAAACCTAGTCGCTCTCCAGCTTCTACTGCTGGACGAGTAATTACAATACGATCTATTTCTCTTGCTTTTAGAGCTGCTACAGAACTTGCAACGGCTTGATATGTTTTACCTGTACCAGCCGGACCAATTGCAAAGATTATATCATTTTTTTTAACAGATGATAAGTACTTTTTTTGACCTTTAGTTCGAGCAAAAATAGTACCCTTGTGTGTATACAAAATAACAGGATCTTCCTTATCTTCTTTAAAATCCTCTTTTTTCCCATTCTTTGCGTCTAAAATAAAATTTGTTAAATCACCTGGTTCCACAAAACCTTTTCTATTAATCGTAACTAAAATATCTCTTACTAATAATTCTATTAATTTTATTTCATGCTTTTCTCCATCTAAAAGCATTTCATTTCCCCTTAAAACAATTTGAGTTTTAAATTGTTCTTGAAGAACTTTAATATTTGCATCGTTCGCTCCTGATAAGGATAAAGGATCGACTCCAGCCAAATTTATAATTTTTTTCAGACTTCCTCCAGATAAAATACTTTATTATATAAATGAGGATGGCTATAATATTGAAAAGTTATTCTCATTTAGCAAGGTAATTTACAATATCAATACCACTTATTCAATCAAGGGATGTTATTTTTTTATTTTTAGATGCAACTCATCTAATTGATCTTCAGAAACATATGATGGAGAATTATCCATTAAAGATATTGCAGAAGTTGTTTTTGGAAATGCAATTACATCCCTAATTTGATTAGATCCGGCTAACAACATAACAATACGATCAAATCCAAATGCCATTCCGCCATGGGGCGGAGCTCCATAACGAAAGGCATCTAATAGAAAACCAAATTTTTCTTGAGCTTCTTTTTTATCAATTCCTAATATATTAAAAATTTTTGATTGTAATTTTCTATTATGTATACGTATTGATCCTCCACCAAGCTCATATCCATTCATAACAATATCATAACCCAAAGATTTTACATTTTCGGTATCCGAATCTAGCTTATCAATATCTTCTAAATTAGGAGAAGTAAATGGATGATGCAAAGCATCCCATCTATTTTTATCACTATTCCATTCAACTAAAGGAAAATCTACCACCCAAAGTGGTGCCCACTTTTTTTTATCAATTAAGTTTTCTCTTTCTCCTAACTTTAGCCTTAAAGCTCCTAAACAAGAAAACACCACCTTTTTCTCATCACCTATAAAAAAAAGAATTTGATTGTTTTGAATTTGAAGATCTTCTATCATTTTATTCTGTAAACTTTGATTAAAAAATTTACTTATTCCACCTTCAAATTTACCTTCTATACATTTAACCCAAGCTAATCCCTTCGCACTAAAATATTTTTTTAAGTATTCCGTCAGTTCATCTATAATTTTTCTACTATATGATGAGGCATTGGGGCACAAAAGCCCTTTCACTCTACCCCCTGAATCTAAAATTGATTTAAATGCATTAAAATCTGACTTTTCAAAATAAGAACTCATTTCAATCAATTCCATTTCAAATCTTGTATCTGGTTTATCAGATCCATAACGCTCCATAGCATCATGGTAAGTAAGTATTGGAAAATTATCTGGCAAATTAACATTTAAAACAGTCTTCCAAATATATTTTACAAGATCAGTGCCTAACCGAATGACATCTTCTTGATCAATAAACGACATTTCAATATCTATTTGTGTAAATTCTGGCTGTCGATCAGATCTAAAATCTTCATCTCTAAAGCATTTTACAACTTGAAAATATCGATCAAATCCAGATACCATCAAAAGCTGCTTATATGTTTGCGGGGATTGTGGCAATGCATAGAATTTGCCTTGGTGCAATCTGCTTGGGACTAAAAAGTCTCGAGCACCTTCGGGTGTAGATTTCATTAAAATTGGAGTTTCAATTTCAACAAAGCCATGATCATTCATAAAATTTCGAACACCTATGCTAGTTTGATGACGAATAAGAATATTCTTTTGCAATTCTTTTGTTCGCAATTCTAAATAACGATATTTCAGTCTATGGTCCTCAGAAGCAGAGCTTCTATCATTTATATCGAATGGAGGAGGATCAGATTCATTATAGATAAATAGTTCTAAAACTTCTACGTCAATTTCACCAGTAGAAATATTTTTATTTATTGCATCATCAGGACGCAAAACAACTTTACCGGTTACTCCAATGACATCTTCTAAACCCAGCTTTTTTACTTTTTCAAAAATTTCAGAATTAATATCTTCATTAAAAACAATCTGCGTTTTCCCATAACGATCTCGTAAATCAATAAAATGCAACCCACCTAAATCTCTACTTTTTGAAATCCACCCATTTAGAGAAACCACTTGATCTAAATTCTTTGCATTTAGGTCAGAACAATTATGTGTTCGTTTTATCAAATTATAACCTCAGTATAAATATTTATTTAAGTAATATTATTTTCTTTGATCCAACATACTTGTTTTCGCCAACTATCATTTTAACAAAATAAATTCCACTTGAGTAATTAGATGCATTCCAATAAATTAAATGGTAACCTGGCTGTTGGATATCATCATATAGTGTTATCAATTCTTTCCCTCTAATATCATATATACCTATATTTATCCAATCTAAGTTGGAAACCCCATATTGAATTCCAGCTATTGGATTAAAAGGATTAGGGAAAATCTTGCTTAGAACAAATTCTTTAGGTACTAAATTTAATGCTTCATCATTTAAAAATATATCATTAACTATAGTTAATTCAAAATTAGTATTAGAAAGCGTATGACCAAAACCATCATGCGCTGAAACATCCCACCAATATATTTGCAAACTATCTGAACCTAATAAATCAAATAGTGTAGTATCACTTATATTTAATTGCGTTAGATTGGTTGTTGCCTCAAATAAAATAGTGGTTAATGAATCATATAATGTGAAGTAGTATGTAACAGAATCTCCTTCTATATCATTTGACTCATTCCATGAAAACTCTATCCCATTTAAATTCTCAGAAAATAAAATTTCTGACTGATTTAATGGATTCAGCAAACTAAATTCAGAGGGGTAGTCATTTATAGGATTAATAGATATTCTAACCTTAGATTGTTCTGAATATAAATTCCCATCAAAAACTTGATAGAAAAAACTATCTATGCCAAAATAATTAGTATCAGGATAATATATACTACTTTCAAAAACTCCATTTATTGCAGGTGTTGTTATTAAAATATCTAATGAATCTTGATCAACATCAAAGCCATCTAAAATAATTTCTAGAGGTATGTCTTCATCTGTGATTTGTTCTATTTCATATGAAACAGGGGCATCATTACTAGGAAGAATATCAATATATACTTGAGATGAATCAACTAAACTCCCATCACTTACTTGAAAAGAAAAAACATCTAATCCATTATAGTTTATATTAGGACTATATGAAAATATTCCTAATTCCGCATTTATAATTTCTAAATTCCCATATGAGGGATAATCCAATATATAAAAAGTTAAATTATCTTCATCAACATCTTGTGCAATCAAAGAATCTATATGCTGGGTGTCCTCCAATATAGATAGGGATAAATAAGATGCAACTGGGCTATCATTAACTGAATCTACTACAATTGATACTTGATTCGTATCAAATAAAGAACCATCAAATACTGAAAATAAAAACGAATCTAATCCAAAAAAATTGTCATTAGGATGAAAAGTGAATTCACCGGAATTATTTAAAAGAGATATAATGCCATGTGATGGATTTTCAAGTATTAAATATAATAAATCATCATTCTCAACATCATATGAATTTAATGTATCACTATATATTATATCTTCATCCATATTAATGATAGAACTAAATGCAATTGGTGGATCATTAATTGGAACTACATCTATCATAACATTTGATATATTTTGTAGAGAACCATCGCTTACTTCTACTTGAAATGTGTCAAAACCAAAATAATTTGTATCAGGGGAATATATAAATGATCCATTATATTCATTAATATTTAAGATTCCATATCCTACATTTGAAGTAATTGAAAATTGTAAAGAATCTCCTTCTACATCCATTGCATATAAAGTGTCTATATATTCAGTATCCTCATATAAATAAACACTTAAATCTGAAATTATGGGTTGATCATTAACTGGAGATATAGTAATGAAAACCTGACCTGTATCTTTTAATAAACCATCATCTATCTGAAAAGAGAAAGAATCTGTCCCCCAATAGTTTAAATCAGGGGCATATGAATAATCACCTTGGTCACTAAACAATTGAACAGTGCCATTATCCGGATCATCAATAATAGAAAAATAAAGCAAATCATCTTGTTCATCTATGCCTGTTAAAATATCAGAGAAGGCTATATCTTCATCTATTACTAAATTTTGATTATTTGCAATAGGGGAAGTATTGTATGTATCTGCTGTAATTAATATATCATCTACAAACAAAAGCCAGCCATTAGCTGATATTAATTGTATAGCAACAAAAATACTATCACCAGAATAGCTACTTAAATCATAGGAGTAATTTGTCCATACATATGGAGCAGGATTAACCGTTTCAAGAACATCCCAAAATTCAAAATCATCATTATAAAAGTATGAACTATCTATTAAATTACTTGATGTCGTTACTCTAACTTTAAAGTCATCTTGATAAATCTCTGAAGATGAATGTGATCTAGCCCAAAATGATAATGAAAGATTGGCATAGCCTCCACCCGGTTCTAATACATGATTTGGAATAAATATTTGTGGTGTAATTAACCACTCATCATTCAAATTTGTATTTCCATAACATGAAGCTCCTTTCTCACCATTCTGATCATTACCATTGTAATCAGTATCATAATAAGTACCATTAAGATACCCCTCTGTTAAAACTTCCCATTGATGCTGGTCATTGTTATTATTTACAATCGTCCAGTCATCTGAAAATTCTTCCTCATCAAAACCTTCTATTAATATTGTCAAACTATCTTGTGCAAAGATATTCATATAAAGAAGAAAAAATATTAAATTTTTTGTATATGCCATTTTATAATCAATCTAAAATATTATTAACTAAATCAATAATATCTAAAATATTTAATATTCCATCTTCATTCATATCTCCAGCATTAAATTGATTAGCTTCAGGATCAATAGAGCCTAATACTATATTTACTAGCAAAATAATATCTTGGATATTTAATAGCTCATCAGAATTCAAATCACCTGGAATAAAAGATGTGTTTTCCATAACAAAGTCCCAAATACCTCTGCCATATGTTCCAAAACGTGCTGTATTTAATTCTTCTATATATTCAACACTCCAATAAACCTGATCTGGTGCAGAAATTCCCCCTAGATATTCCCATACACCTTCTTCAGATAGATATACATATGGACCAAGCTCCGTTGCTGCAAAATAAAAATTTTCATCCTGTGTGCCTACGATCTTATAAACCAATGTATTAGGTAGTCCTTCATCAAACGGTTGAAAACTTTGGCCATGGTCATAGCTTATATAAACTGGTGGATTTGAATACCCAGAACCACCTATAATAACCACGCCAAGATTGTTTTGAGAAGACCAAATTGTTGAACCATAAAAATAGTGTGCATCAGGCCCATCAAATGAATTAGACATTTCCCAATCATCACCATCGTTTATACTATAATAAAAGCTCCCATTATAAGTTAAAACATAACGGTAGTTTGGCTCAATTGGAGAATATGACATAGCTGATATTTTAGAATTAAAACTATATGGATGCTCTTCATAACTGATAGACCATTGATTGGCAGTCAGATGGAATAAATGATTTCCCCCAGTTAAACCACCTCCGCCTAAATATACTTTATTAGGATAGTATGGATCTTCCATTAATGGAGCTAACCATAAATGGCCAGATCCAGGAAAATTTAAAGTTTCACCATTAGTATCTGTTTCAGGATTAGCATAATACATAGTGAAACCTGGATAATTTGTCCATAGAGTTTCTCCTCCATCACCAGAAACAATATGGCCATAATCACCACTTATTGATTGTTCAAAATTTAATATCCCTTCATTAGGATCCAGGCTTCTTTGAAAACCTTGATCTTGGCTACCTGCGTATAAATTATATGGTTCTGTTCGCTTAGTATATGTTGAATAATATTGACTTACACCCAAACCATTTAAAGATAAATTCTGCACACTTTCCAAACGATCAGTAGATCTATATAACCCGCCATCTGTTGATATAAGGGCTATACTTTCACTATATTCTTCATCAAGGAAAAATCTTATTTCAGGTATATCAGCATGTAGTTTGTCATTTTCATTACCATAATATTCCCACCAATTATTAACTAAATTCCATGAATTTGCATTATTATCACTTCGAAAAGCCTCCATACCACCCCAATAAATTTCATCCCTATTAATATTGCTGCTATTAAAACTATTTATCATAAATAGCCATTGAGGACGAGTACCTCGATCTGCCCAAGTTTCACCTCCATTTATTGAATAATATATCTGATCTCCAACATGAGCATATATGAAAAGATTATTTTGGCTGTTTCCACCTGTTAATATATTTTCATTTGAACTAGATGTAGGTAAATTTGAAATAAACTCCAACTCATCTAACTCATTTAAACGATAAAAACTATCATCATTCAAAATATAAATATCATCATTAAAATATCTCGGTGTCCATATATCAAAATGACCCGCACCCAAAATATTTATAAAACCATCCGATTGATTAAATGTTAAA